>NYWO01000148.1 GCA_002685075.1 Arcobacter sp. | reverse complement strand
TTTCTTTCTCAAGTTTTTAATATATGTTCTAATTGTAGTAGCTTCAGGCATTTCATCATAAACCCAATTATTAATAGAAATCTCTTCAATAGAAATAGTTTTATTCTTATTTTTAATAAAATATTCTAAAAGCTTTGCTTCTGTTTTTGATAAATTAAACTCACCATTTGTATTTATGATAACTTTTCTATTGTAATCATAAAAAACATCATTACTAATTTGTATTTGTCCAAAACTATCTATTTGTCGTAACCTTTTTATATTTTCAATTCTAAGAACTAATTCACTTAACTCAAAAGGTTTTTTTATATAATCATCAGCTCCCGCATTAAACCCAGTTTTAACATCATCACTTGTATCTCTTGATGTGATAAATATAGTAGGAATATTAATATTGTTTTTTCTGAGATTTCTTAAAAGATCAAAACCATTTATATTTGGTACATTTACATCAAATAAAAGAAGATCGAAATTCTCATCGTAGATAACTTCTTCTGCTTCACTACCATCCATTATACTTACTACGTCATAATGTAACTCTAATAAGTGTTCTTCAATAATTTCATTTAAAATAGTATCATCTTCAAGTAGTAATATTTTCATCTGTTTTAACTCCTAATGTTTTTCATAAATTGCTAGAGAACCGTTTTTATTAATAGATAAAACATTATAAGCTTGTTTCATATTCCCTTGTTCCATTCCAGGACTTCCTACTGGCATTCCTGGTACTGTAATTCCTATAATATTTGGCTTTTCTGTAAGCATTTTTTTTACAGCCGAGTAATCAACATGCCCTTCAATTACATAACCATCTACAATAGCTGTATGACAAGAAGCCATATTCTTAGAAATACCAACTTTTGATTTAATTTCATTCATATTATTTGACATAATAGTTTTTACTTCAAAACCTTTTGTTTTCATAATGTCAATCCATTTTGTACAACATCCACAATATGGAGATTTATATACGGTCATTTTTTTACCTTCCATTGCAAAAACTGAACTTGCAAGAAGTATTGATATTAAAATTGCTTTTTTCATTAATTGTTCCTATATAAGAGATTTTTTCATTTCATCAAATTGTTCTTTTGTAATTTCACTTTTAGCAAAACGTTTTTTCAAAATATCAATAGCACTAGAGTCTTTCTTTTCATTAAAGATTGAAAGTATTAGATAAACCAAGATAAACCAAAAAATAAACATTGCCACTCCATGAAATAGAGTCATGTTCATATTCATATATGTAAACATTTTATATCCTTTTTTTTCTTTATTATAGAAGATTAATGAGGACTTTATGTGGAGAAAATGTCGAAGTGAAAGAATAAATTAAGTTCGCGCTTAAGTATAGATTTCGAAATTTTAGGAAAATTACTTCGACATAATTTGTAAGAGTTAAATAAATAACTTAACCTAATTATAGTAGATTTACATGTAGTTAACATGTAGAATATTAGATTTTAAGAATATATCCTAATCCTTTTATAGTTGATAAGTTATTTAGTTTCTTTCTTATATTCTTTATATACGTTCTGATTGTGGCAATAGAAGGCTCACTTGCATATTCCCATATATTTATTACTAGCTCTTCAACAGATATAGTTCGGTTTTTATTAAGAAGAAAATATTTTATTATTTCGGCTTCTTTTTTTGGTAATGTAATTATTCTATCATTTTGTATAAGGTACATATTTATTAAATGAAAACTGGTTTTACTATCAATTTTTAATAATTCTGTTGAAGACATTAAAATATTTTTTTCTATATATTCAATTCTAATCCTAAGTTCTTCAAGATTAAAAGGTTTTCTTAAAAAATCATTTGCACCTAGCTCATAAGCTTTTTCAAATTCTTGAAAGTTAGTTGATGCTGTCATAAATATAATAGGTGTAGTAAATCCAAGATTTTTAAACTTCTCAAATATATTTAATCCATTTGTTTCTGGGACGTTAATATCAAATAATAATAAATCAAACTTTTGATTGTATAACATTTCATTTGCTTCATTTCCTGTAAATACTTGAAAAACACTATAAAAGTGTACTTCTAGATATTCTTTTAATATGTCTGATAACATCAGATCATCTTCAAGTAATAAGATTTTCATTGTTTTAATCCGTTTTTTATTTATTATATATTTCCTATAAGGAGGGAATGTGTATAAAAACTACATGTTAACTACATTCTATAATGCTATAGTTCTCTTACTATTTACAATATTTTGTATATAAGCCTCTTTTTTAAGAGAATTCAAATTTTTAGGAGAACAAATGAAAAAAATCGCAAAATTAAGTTTAGCTACAGCAATAGCAATCACAGGGTTCACTTCAAGTGTATACGCAGCAGATTCAATATCTGAAGCATTTTCAAATGGAAAAGTAAAAGGTTCAGTTAAATCATACTATTTCGCACAAACTTTTGATGACGTAACTAAAGATGATAGTTCTATTTGGGCAAACGGTGGATCTTTAAACTTTGTAACTGACTCATATAAAGGTCTTGTATTAGGAACTACTTTCCAAACATCACATGTTACTTCAATTGATGATACTGCTGGTGCAACAAAATCAAGTATGGATGCCCAAGGTTCAGTTTTATCAGAGGCTTATTTACAATATACATATGATAACACTACATTTAAAGGTGGAAGACAATTTGTATCAACACCTTTATTAGCAGGTTCTGGTTCAAGATTAATTAAAGAAGCTTTTGAAGCATATTTACTTGTTAACACTGATATTCCTGATACAACAATTGTTGCCGGTCTTGTTACTAAATATCAACAAAGAACGGATTATACAACTACTGCACCATTTACTACTACAAATACAGATGCAAACGGTGGACCAGGTGAGTTTATGAAGATTGGAACTGATGGAATAAGAACAGTTTATATCAAAAACAATTCACTTTCAAATTTAAATGTTCAATTCCAATATGCTGATGCAGTAGATATTGCATCACTTCTTTATGTTGATGCAAAATATAATTTTGGACCTGCTTATGTTGCAGCTCAATATTATGATACTAATTATGATGCAGCTACAACAGCAGATTCTTCTATGTATGGTTTAAAAGTTGGTGGAAATGTTATGGGCCTTGATTTATTTGCAGGATATACTTCAACTAATGATGATGGAGATGTTGTAAGAGGACTTGGTCAAGGTGCATATGCTCATTATACAGCTACTACAAAAACAGCAGGAGCAAGTGCCTTTGCAGCAGGAACTGATTCTTATCAAGTTGGAGCAGGATATAAATTTGGAGATTTAAAAACTAAAGTAAGATATTCAAGTTTTGATTTACCAACAGCAAATGCTGATTTAGATGAAACTACATTAAATTTAGAGTATAAATTTACAAAAGCTTTAACAGCACAAATTGATTATTCTATTTTAGATTATGAAAATGATACTAAAGATGCTACAGATTTAAGAACAAGATTAATTTACTCATTCTAATATATTATAGGGGTTTTTTGGCCCCTATTAATAAAATAATATTATGATACAATACTCTTAATTATAAGGATTTGTATGAAGATATTACTAATGGAAGATGATTTAATTTTAAATGAAATCATTACTGAGCATCTTGAAGAACATAATTATGAAATAGTTTCGGTGTTTGATGGAGAAGAAGCACAAGATAAAATTTATTCACAAACTTTTGACTTATTGCTCTTAGACGTTAATGTTCCTAACTTATCAGGATTTGATTTATTAAAAGATATTCGTTTAAAAGAAATTAAAACTGCAGCTATTTTTATTACTTCAGCTAATATGCTTGAAGATATTGAAGAGGGATTTAAATCTGGATGTGATGATTATATTAAAAAACCTTTTGAATTAAAAGAGTTAGATTTACGTATTAATAATATTAAAAGATTACACAATATTTCTCCTTCAACAAATATAGAATTATCAGCAAATTTATCTTTAGATATTGAAAAACTTTGTATAAGAAAAAAAGAAGAAGATATTCATATTACACAAAAAGAGTGTGATGTTTTACTATATTTAATTAAAAATAAAAATAAAAATGTAAGCATAGATGAATTAAGTCTAAATGTTTGGGCTTATGAAGATTCACCGATTGCTTCTACAATACGAACATACATAAAAAACCTACGAAAGATTTTAGGGGAAGAATATATTTTAAATACAAGAGGGGTTGGTTATAGATTTAACGGTTAGTGAAAAAAGAACTTTTATAAGGTTTCTTACTTTATATCTAGGTTCATCTCTTATACTAATGTTATTGATTGCATTTTTTTATTTTGAAAATGAAAAAAGATTATATTTTGATTTAGCTAAATCAAATATGCAAAATACTGTTTCAAAAATATCTTCAAAAATAATATTTTCACATATGACAGATACTCCTTTTGATAAAACAAAGATATTAGATACTAATGAATATAAAATATCTTTTTACAATGAAAAAAAAGAAAAAATATTTGGAAATCTTGATGATGAAATAGATTTCTCAAAAGATATTATGCAACATGAAAAACATTTTGTTTTAATAGATAAATCTACTCTAGGACATCTAGGTGTTTTTTATATTGCAATTGAAGAGAATTTGTATTTTGATGAAATAAAAGAAATGAAAGTAAATATACTCTTCTTTTTTCTTATTATATATTCTTTAATATCTTTAACTGGATTTTATTTAGCAAAACTTTTTTTAAAACCTATAAAAGAAGAGAGGGAGAAACTTAATAATTTTATTAGAGATACAACTCATGAATTAAATACTCCAATTTCTGCAATTTTAATGTCAACAGAAAAACCACAACTTAGTGAAAAACAAATAGAAAGAGTTAGACTAAGTGCTAAAAGAGTATCTGAGATATATAAAGATTTAACATATATTTTTTTACAAAGAAGTGAGGAAAGACGTATTTGTGAAAACTTATCTCTAGATATGTTGATTTTAGAACAACTAGAATATTTTGAGCCATTAGCTTCAAAGAAAAGAATAAAAATAAATTCATCATTAGAATCTTTTGAGTATGTAATCAATAAAGATGATGCTATTCGAGTTGTTAACAATTTAATATCAAATGCTATTAAATATAATAAAGTAGGTGGACAAATAGATATATCTTTAAAAAATAGAATATTAAAGATTTCTGATACAGGTATTGGTATTGAAGAAGAAAAACTTAAAGACATTTATAAAAGATACTATAGAGCAACAAGTGAACAAGGTGGGTTTGGAATAGGTTTAAATATTGTAAGTCATATTTGTAATAAATATAATATTAAAATAGACGTAGAGTCAAAAAGAAAAATAGGAACAATCTTTTCTCTTACTTTTTAATTTTTTATATACTCCACACTCACTCCACATAAAGTCGATACAATTCCCTTATAAAAATTTAAAATGGAGTATATAAATGAAAAGTTTATTCAAAGTAGTAGTTGCAATGTTATTAGCAGTTGGTATTCTAAATGCAGACCCTTTATCACAAGTAGGTGAGAAAAATGGATATGAACTTAAATTAACATCAGAGAAATCTCTTATTGTTGGGGATAATGATATCTTTGCACAGTTAAGTAAAGATGGTAATAGTGTTACAGATGCAAAAGTAAAAATAAAAATATTTATGCCAGAAATGCCAGGTATGCCA
>NYWO01000147.1 GCA_002685075.1 Arcobacter sp. | reverse complement strand
GAAAAGCCTAGTTATCATGTTCAACAATCTATTATTGCAATTGGTTCAGGTGGATTAACTGGAAAATTAAGTGAAGATGCTACACAAACTCAACTAAAATTTTTACCAATTGCTACAAGTGATTTTATTTTTGCATATTTTGTAGAAAGATATGGTTTTTTAGGTGCAATTGGTCTTATATTTTTATATGGATTATTAATAACACATTTACTTACTTTAAACTATTATTTCAAAGATGACTACGTCATACGGGTATTTGCCTCAGGGTTGGGGCTATTACTGTTTTTTAATATGAGTGTAAATATCTTAATGGTTATTGGTTTTGCACCAGTAGTTGGACTTCCTTTGCCACTTTTTTCTTATGGTGGAAGTTCTTTTATAAATTTTATTGTAATTTTTGCAATATTAGAAAATTTGTTAGCATTTAGATATATGGATTTATATAATTATGAGAGGAAACTATAAAGTATGAAAGCACAAAATAATTGTTTTATTGGATGTGAAAAGAGTTTTGAAGAATCAGATGCAGTATTATTTGGTGCAGGTTTTGATGGTACAACTTCTTTTAAACCAGGTGCTAGATTTGCACCAAGTGCAATGCGAGAAGATTCTTGGTATATCGAAAGTTACTCACCATATCAAGATAAAGATTTAGAAGATTTAAATCTTTTTGATTTTGGCGATTTAGAGCTTCCTTATGGTGATAAAAAAGTTGCATTAAGAATAATTCAAGAACATGTTCAGCAAATTATTGATGCTAATAAAATTCCAATTATGATAGGTGGAGAGCATTTAGTTTCATTAGCTCCTATAAAAGCTTTAAGTAAAAAATATGATGACTTACATATTATTCATTTTGATGCTCATACTGATTTAAGAAATGAATATTTAGGAGAAGCCTTAAGTCATGCAACAGTTTTAAGAAGAATTTATGATCAATTAGGTGATGATAGATTAAATCAATTTTGTATTAGAAGTGGATTAAAAGAGGAATTTCAGTGGGCGAAAACTCACTCTCACTTAGAAAAATTTACATATAAAACTTTAGAAAGTAGGATAGAAATATTAAAAAATAAACCAGTTTATATCACAATTGATTTAGATGTTTTTGATCCATCAGTATTTCCAGGAACTGGAACTCCAGAACCAGGTGGGATAAACTTTCATGAGATGTTAGAAATTATCAAAACATTATCAAAACTAAAAAATGTAGTAGGTATGGATGTGGTTGAGTTATCACCAAAATATGATACAAGTGGAGCTTCAACTGCAGTTGCTTGTAAAACTTTAAGAGAGTTAATCTTAGCAACGGTTAAATAAAAGTTTTATACTTTTATTTAACACTATATTTAATCTAAAACTTCAATCATTCTTTCTATTCTTTGAATATTTGCTTCATAAGTATAATTATTATTATCTTCTTTATAGGCATTTGTATTTATTAAAAGTAATTCTTCAAGCTTTTTCTTTAAAAGAACTTCTTTTTCATTTATATTCTTTGTTTCAAAAGGTTTTTCTAATTCATAACTTAGATTTGAATTTACTTCAAGTAAAAAACTTAAATCATATTGAACTTCTTCTCCTTCATAATAAGATCTATTTATTATAAAGTGTCCTGATGTAAAGCTTACATCTTCCATTTCTCTTGAAAGATAAGCCATTTTAATAAGACCTTTAATGTTATTTAATAAGTCTTCTTTTACATATGTCTCATTTAACTTATCTAATATATTTGTAATTTTTTCAAAATCAAAGTTTAATATTAAGCTTTCTTGTATTTGTTCTAAATTCATTTATTAATTGCCTTGTCTTATTAGTTCTTTTAATATATCTAAATCATAGATACCTTTACCACAATTTGTTTTTTTAGTTTCTATGTCTATTACTTTTTCTTCATTTTTATCAACATAGGTATAGTTTAAAATATAATCTTTTTTTAGTAATTTTAATGTATTATCTTCTTCACATAAAGAGTCTTGAACTTGAGATTTAAACTTCTTAAAATTATAATCTTTAGAAGCTGTTATATCCATATTATCTAATCTATATGTATAGTAAATATTTTTTTCTTCGATTCCAATGTTTGTTAAATGACTGTATGAATTTATTTTTAAAGGCAAACTATCTTTAAAACTATTTATTTCACTTTTAATTGCATAATCTTCAAAAATAGTTACTCTTAGTAAATCATACGCAGAAAATAATGAGAAAAAAAGATTTATAGAAATGATTACTTTTGATAAAAAAGGCCATAATTTATTTCCTATATAATTATCTGCACTTCGATAAACAGCAATAAATATTAAAATAGTGTATACAAAAATTAATAAATAAATTATAACACTTAATACTATTTCACTATTACTTTGATGATAATTACTTTGTTCAAAGCTATTATCAATAAATATATTAATTACTAATGTAATAAAAAAAAACCATACCCAAAAAGTTATAATTAAAGTAATTTGACCTTTTAGTAGTTTTTTTAAATATGATGGATTTTTACTTTCTAACATGTATTCCCTTTTAATATAATCGATATTGAACATTAAATTTCAATTTAGTAGAAGTTTTAGGTCTGGGATAATCTTTATAAGCAATTTCTATTAATTTAATAGTGTATTTATCAAAAACTTCATAACCAGATGAATTAGTTATTCTTAAATTTGATATATCTCCATTTGGATGAAATAAAAATTCTACTACATTACGACCTGATAATCTTCTTTCAATTGCAAGTTTTGGATATCCTAATCTTGTTAATACTCTTTGCGTTATTATTTGAAAACTATTAAAGTTTTTTTCAATAAAAACTTTTTGGATTTTAGTAAATGTCTCAAACTCTCTACCATATAATCTTTGTATTTCATTTAATACTTTTTGATCTACTGGGTCTTCTTGCGATAAAAAATCTTCTAAGGTTTTATTTTCAAGAGTTTTCATTTTCTTTTTTGTTGGTACTTTTGTAGTTCTTTTTTTCTTATAATCTATTTTTTGAGGAGCTTTAACAAGTTTCTTTGATACTTTTTTTGTAATAGGTCTTTTTTTTACAACGTTTTTAACAGGTTTTTTTATTACTTTCTTTTTTGCTGTTACTGTTTTTTTCTTTTCAGTCTCAACTTTTTTTACTATATCTTTTATAATTGGTTTAATTTCTTTTTTAATTTTTACAAAAGTTACATTAGCTTTTTTCTCTTTTTCCAAAACTTTTTTACTTATCTTTGGGTTTTGAGTAAGTTCATAATTATTGAATAATAATAAATGTAAAGATATTGAAATAATAAAGGCTAATATAATAAGTTTCATAACGTGATTATAGTAGAATATCGCTAATAGAAAATTAATAGGAAATTAAATGTTTGATAATTCAGTAAAAGCATATACAAAAGCTTGCGAAGTAATCCCAGGTGGTGTTGATTCACCAGTTCGTGCGTTTAAAAGTGTTGGAGGAACTCCACCTTTTATAGCAAGAGGTGAGGGTGCTTATTTGTTCGATGTTGATGGTAATAAATACTTAGACTTTATACAATCGTGGGGGCCTTTAATCTTTGGTCATTGTGATAAAGATATAGAAGATGCAGTTATAAAAACTGTAAAAAATGGTTTATCTTTTGGAGCTCCAACTGAATTAGAAACACAATTAGCTGAAGAAATTGTTGAAATGTATGAAAATATTGATAAGGTAAGATTTGTAAGTTCTGGTACAGAAGCTACTATGTCTGCAATTAGACTAGCTCGTGGTGTTACTGGAAAAGATGATATCTTAAAATTTGAAGGATGTTATCATGGTCATTCTGATTCACTACTTGTTCAAGCCGGTTCAGGATTAGCAACTTTTGGAACACCAAGTTCACCTGGAGTTCCAGCTGCTTTAACAAATCATACATTACTTTGTGAATATAACAATATTGAGAATCTTAAGAAATGCTTTGAAGATTCAAATGATATTGCTTGTATTATTATTGAACCAATTGCAGGTAATATGGGATTAGTTCCAGCAACTCAAGAGTTTTTAAGAACGTGTAGAGAGTTATGTGATAAACATGGTGCTTTACTAATTTTTGATGAAGTTATGACTGGGTTTAGAGCTTCTTTAACAGGTGCCTCTGGAACTGTAGATACTAAAGCAGATATTGTAACTTTTGGTAAAGTAATAGGTGCAGGTATGCCAGTTGGTGCATTTGCTAGTTCAAAAGAAATTATGGGACATCTTTCACCTGATGGTGCAGTTTATCAAGCTGGAACTTTAAGTGGAAATCCAGTTGCTATGAGTGCTGGTTTAACTTCTCTTAGAAAATTAAAAGCTAATCCATCAATTTATGATGAATTAAATAAAAAAGCATTAAGACTAGTAAATGGTTTAAAAAAAGTTGCAAATGAAAATAATATCCCTCTACAAGTTAATACACGAGGTTCTATGTTTGGTTTTTTCTTTTGTGAAAAAGAACCTTTTAATATTAAAGAAGTTGCAAAATGTGATTTTGATAGATTCTCAAAATTCCACCATGAAATGTTAAAAAAAGGTTTCTATTTCGCTTGTTCTCAATATGAAGCTGGATTTATTTCAACAGTTATGACAAATGAAGATATAGATACTTGTATCGATGCAGCATCTGAAGTTATGAAAAGCCTTTAGGAGATTAAAATGGAAGTATTAAAAAACGTAGATTTAGTAAAAAAAGCAAATGTTTATTTTGATGGAAATGTTACAAGTAGGAGTTTTACAAGCAGCGATGGTTCTAAAATGTCATTAGGAATTATGATGCCAGGTGTTTATAACTTTGGTACAAATGAAGCAGAATTAATGGAAATTCTTGAAGGAACAGTTGAAGTTAAACTAGCTGGTTCTGATACATGGAATACATATACTTCAAATACTTCTTTTAATGTAGAAGCAAACTCTAGTTTTGATATTAAAGTGAAAACAATAACTGATTATTGTTGTTCATATATTAAATAATAGGAATTTTAATGGAAGAAAATAAAAAAGTAGAGAAAACTAGACCAAAGCATAGAGATAAGTTTGAGGCCTTAGATAATTTATCTTTAGGTATTTCAATGGTAGCAGCTGTTGCGATTGGTTTTGGTATTGGGTATGGATTAAAAACAATATTTGAAATTGATTGGTTACTCTGGCTTGGTGTATTTTGGGGAATTAGTGCTGCTATACTTAATGTATATAAAGCATATAAAAGAGCTCAGAAATCTTTCGAAGGTATGGAAAATGACCCTAGATATGCTCATAGAGCTAAATATGGTGATAAAGAATTAAATGACAATGAAGATTAATCAATCTTTAAAAAACTTTGCATTAGTCTTTATTATTTTAGACCTTTGTTTAGTAATATACGCACTAGTATTTAATACGCAAATTTGGCTATTAAATACTCAAGTTGCCTTTGTTTCTTCCTTATTTATAACAATTGCATCTTTTTTATCATATAGAAAAAATATTCAAGGAAGATTATCAAACCTTGATTTATCAAAGCAAGTAAATACTGAACAAAGAGATAAAGTTGATGAAATTGATGATCCTTATGATTTATATACTGAATATGAAGAGATACCAGAAGATGAATTGACACCTGAAAAAATTAAAGAGATTATTAGTGATGAGAAGGCAAAAGTAAAAAAGAATTCTGTTAAAAATACTATTTTTTCTGCAACAGGTTTTTTATCTGTTTATAGAATATTGGGTTATGCTACGTTAGTATTTGGTTTTTTTGCATTAAATAATAATAAACTATTTATTCCTATAGCTTTTATTGTAGGATTAGGAATTGTTCCTATTGGAGTATTACTTTCAAAGCTTTTAGATAAAAAATAAAAGCTTTGAATATAGTATGTTCTAAATAATTAAAGGCAAATCTATAGTGATTTTATTCTTATTGCAAGATAAAATAAAAGAACTATCTTGTTTATATTGAAGTAACTCTTTTTCAGCATCTTTATCAGATGTGATTTTAACAGTGATTAAAGAGTATTTCTTCCCCTCAATTTTTATATATTCACCAATTTTTAGTAAAATAGAACAGTGAATATCTACAGAATTTTTAAACGCTTCAAAGGCTTGATTAAGTGTTTTAATAAATAAGCTAGCATCTAACTTAAACTCAGGAATAGATGGATCATAGTTTTTTTTATAAGTAGCATCTGTTTTGATTTTATTTGTAGATATTGCTAAGTCAACAAGTGTAAAAATATTTGTACTATTTATATTTTTAATATTAAGTGTTGACTCTTTTTTTGCCATAGTACTTTTATACAGTTTCATATGAATTTCATCTTCATTATCATATTTTACAGTAATAGCATAAAATGTGTAGCTTTGTATCGTTAAATCTATATATGAAGTTTCTACTCCAAAAGATTTTGGAGCATATTTTAAAGTTAAATCGTAAAGCTCTTTTTGTTTTATTCTATTTAATAAAAACTGAGCTTCACTATTTGAGTATAAAATTTTCGAAGTAGAAGAAAAAGAAATAACAGGGTTTAAGTCTAACTCAACCCAATCTTCATAAAAATTCATCTTTTTAACTTTCTACGTAGTTTTTAAGGTTTTTACCTACTTTAGGATGTTTAAGTTTTTTAATTGCACTTGATTCAATTTGTCTAACTCTTTCTCTTGTAACAGAAAGTTCTTTTCCAATCTCTTCTAGTGTTCTATCACTCGCATCATGCATAAGTCCAAATCTCATTCTAACAACCGCTTGTTCTCTTTCATTAAGTTGTGCTAAGATTTGGTCAATTTGACCTTGTAAATCTTCTTTCATAATGTTATCAACAGGTGTTGGAGCTTTTTCATCTGGTACAAAGTCACCAAATTTACCATCATCATCACTTCCAATAGGAGCCTCTAATGATACAGGTTCTTTAGTGATTTTAATTACTTGCTTAACTTTATCAACAGGTAATCCAACTTCTCTTGAGATCTCATCAACATCTGGCTCTTTTCCATTTTCTTGAATACCTTTTCTAATGATTTTATTAATTCTATTAATTGTTTCAATCATATGAATTGGAATTCTAATAGTTCTTGCTTGGTCAGCAATTGCTCTTGAAATTGCTTGCCTAATCCACCATGTTGCATAAGTAGAGAATTTATATCCCTTTTTATACTCAAATTTATCAACAGCTTTCATAAGTCCAATATTACCTTCTTGAATTAAATCTAAGAATGGTAATCCTCTATTTGTGTATCTTTTTGCAATTGATACAACAAGTCTAAGGTTTGACTTAGCCATTCTTGTTTTAGATTTATCAGTGATATCTTTACCACGTTTAATTTGCTCTAAAACATTTTTAAGTTCTTCTGGATCTAAATCAAAACCATCTTTAGATGCTTCTGCAGTTTGGTAAAGCTTTTTGATTTCCATATATGTAGAAACCATAGTTGCTTCAGGAACCATTCCTGTAATTTGTACTTTAGTTAAATTAACAATATTATCTAAAATCTTTTGGTGATTTTGTAATAAAGTATCATTAAATAAAGGTAGTTTATATTCAAGTCTTTTAAGTTCGTGATCAAAACCAGTATCAGATTTAAGTGCAGTTTCCATAGCTTTTACAATTTCTGTAATAAGTTTAGAAGTAGGTCCTAAGTCTAATAATGCTTCTTTTAAAATTCTTTTCTTGAAAGCAATTGCAAGGTTATGTTGCATTTGATCAGATTCACTATCTGATTTTGCAGTTTCTTTGCTTAAGAATTTTAACCAATCTTTTTTTGCTTTTTCTAATATTTTAAATGCTTCAACAATAGTTTGTGCTCTTTTATCAAGCTTCTTTTGTTTTTTACCATCTTCT
>NYWO01000146.1 GCA_002685075.1 Arcobacter sp. | reverse complement strand
TAAGATTACATGAGATAATAATCTTGGGAATTTATCTACCATATCAATTGCAGGATATTTTCCTGATAATTTTAATGAAATTTCATTAGCTCTTAACCAATCTAATTCTAGTGGTTGATTTCCAACCCATGCACAGTTATGTAATTTACCAAATACACCATTTAAGTTTAATGATCTTAAAGCAGCTTTTCCAGTTGATAATGCATATAATTTTAAGTATGCAGCTTCTGTAGATGCAACATCTGTATCTTCAAAAATAAATACAATTTTATAATCATCAGCAGTTAATCCTGAATCAATTGGTAAAGATGAAAGTGTAGAAATAACTTGAACATTTTTATGAGCTTCACCTTTTGCTTCTGCAATGTAAGGAGAAAATGCTTCAACACAAGCTGTTAAAAACTCATCGTTAATATTGCAAACTAACTCTGATTTACTTGTATCTACATCTTGACCTGATTTTTTTAAAGCATCTAAAAATACTGCTGCGCTACCATTGTTTTCATTCCAGTTAATAATTGGGAAAGTTGCTTGTAAAATTTTAGAAGAGTCTAATTGACCTCTATCTACTTTTGCAATACCAAATCCAATTGGATTCTTGTACCAGCTTTGAGCTTGGATATTTTCTATTAATTGTTTAAATTCTTCTTTTGTATTAGCCATTTATATCTCCATAATTTTTACGCGATTATACAATAAAGTAAAATAAACTAAGTTTAACCACTAGAGGTTAAAACTTGAATTAATAAATAGTATCCATATCAATAGATGCCATAGGTGAAGTAATTGAATGAAGTGATGTAAGTAAGGCTTTTACATTTTTTGAACGTAAAATAATTTCATATCTGTATTTATTTGCCATTTTAAAAATTGGGGATTGTCCAAAACCAACTACTTCTATATCTTTGTTTTGTTTTAGTAGCTTTACATACATGTCAAGTTCATCTTTTACTTTTAGACCATTTGTATGAGCAAAGATCACTTTTGCCATTTTTAAATATGGAGGATAAAGTCCTTCTCTAAATTCTAACTCTGTTTCTAAAAACTCTTCATAATTTGATTCATTTAAGTAATAATCAAAAAACTCTTCATTTTTAGTTTGAATAATAACTTCACCCTCACCTTTTCTTCCACTTCTTCCTGAGATTTGGATAAGTAAAGATAAGGCTCGCTCACGTGATTTATATGAGTTCATATTTAATATAGAATCTATTCCAAGCACAACTGCTAATTTAACATTATGATAATCGTGACCTTTTGAAAGCATTTGCGTCCCAACTAAAATATCAATTTTTCCTTTATTAAACTCATTTAAAATTGCTTTTAATTGTGTATTTGTTTTTACTTTATCTCTATCAAATCTTTTGATAATTTTATCTTTAAATATTTCATTTAATTCTTCTTCAATTTGAGCAGTTCCAACTCGCAAGTTATGAATAATTCCAGTTTTACAGCTAGGACAAAATTCCGGTATTTTCTCTGCATAGCCACAATAATGACACTTTAGCGCTAAATCATTTTTATGTAAACTCATAGAAACAGAACAATAAGGACACTCAACAGATTTACCACAAGATGTACATATTTGATACTTAAAGTTTGCACGTGTTGGCAAAAATATAATTACTTGATTTTTTGATTCTAAAGTTTTTGAGATTTGATTTAAAATAGGAATAGACAAACTTGAATCACTATTATCAAAGTTATACTTTTTACTAGTATTATGATAAGTTTTTGTAAGTCTTATAAATGGTACTTTATGAAAAGAAGATGTTGAAACTGTCGCACTTCCAAGTACTAGTTGAATATCAAACTTCTTTGCAATATAAATAGCTAAATCTTTAGTATTAAATCTTGGCTTTGAATCACTTTTATATGATTCATCATGCTCTTCATCTACAACAATTACACCAAGATTTTTATATGGTAAGAAAAGTGCTGATCTTGCTCCTGCAATTAGTTTTATACTTCCTTCTTGAAGTCCTTGAAGTATTTCTAGTTTCTTCTTTTTTGTGATTTTTGAGTGCCAAATAGCAACACTTTTATCAAAAACTTTTTCTAATCTTTTTTGCATTTGTGGAGTTAGTGAGATTTCAGGCATTAATAAAATTGCTTGTTTATTTTCGTTTAAATGATTTTCTATTATCTTTATATAAATCTCTGTTTTTCCTGAACCTGTATTTGCAAATAAAAGAGCTTGTTTTTCCTTATTTAAAAAGTCATAAGCTTTTGTTTGTTCATTTGAAAGTTCAATATTACAATCAAAGGAATACTTATCATTTAAATCAATAATTTGCTTATTAAAAGGTATATAAACACTTAAAGCTTCACCAAGTGAACAAACATAATATTGAGATACAAACTTTGCTGTTTCAAGCATTTGTTTATCATAATATTCTTCAGTAATCTCTTCTATCCTAACACACTTAAATTCTGGCTTTTCAACTTTTTGTATAACAACAGCATCATTTGAAACTTTTCGTCTTTGCAATTTTACTAATACTTTTGAACCTATTTTTATTTCTTCTTCGCTTTGGTATATAAGATTATTTAAAGGAGATTTTAAAAGTGCAAGTTCATAATAAAACATTATTCAAGTTCCTTACATATCTCAAAACCACTTTTACATTTAAAATTATTATCTTCTAAAAAAAACAATACTTTTTTACTTGAACTTAATAAATATTCATAAGAAGATTGTGAAGTCTTTATCCATTTTCCTATTTCATTTTCACTTGATGATGTTGAAATTATTGAAAAGTCTATTACTTTAGCAAATAAAGACTCATTATTTTTATCTACAATTGCTGAATCTAAGCTTGTTATATCTAAAGATTGAGCTAATAATATTTGATTAGTTTTAAACTTATTTATTCCATTTCTAATAAGTGCAAGATTTGATTTTAGTTCTGTAACTTTTGAAGTATTTGATATATTGCTAAACTTTGGCATTGCAAAGGTTAATATTATTGAAATTGTTGCAATTACAATCAACAATTCTAGTAGACTAAAAGCTTTGTACATTAAAATCTTGCTAATTTTGTTGTAATCTGATCTACATCATCTTTAAATGTTGAATATTCTTGAGTAATCCTAATATAAGCAGCTAATAAATCTTTTGTATCATTACTTTTTTCTAAATCTAAATATTTTGTAAGTTCTTTTTCCATGTTAGGAGTTACATTAATAGTATATGCCATATTATTAATATGGAAAGTAATATCTTTATTCACCTTTTTGTGCCTTTATTAGATTCAGTGTACTATCTATTCTTAGAAACATATCCTGATTATTTCTTGCTAATTCATCATTATCATTTTGTAAAGAATCAAGTTCTTGTTTCAATGACTGATTTTCAAGCTTTAATCTTTCATAATCATGTAATAGTTTATCAATTTTTGTATTTAATGTTTCTATTATTTCCATAAGCGCATTCTACCTAAATTTTCCTAGTAAAAAAATTTAAATAATAGTTATTTCGCTAATTTACTTCATTTATAAATATATTTGCTACTTGATACAACATTGCAACTGATTTTCCCCATTGAGAATAATCATCTATATCTTTACTATCAAAGCCAAATTTTTCTGTCATTTTATTAATTAAATCTTGTTCATTTACATGAAAATCATTGTCAATATGAATTAATATCATTAGTTCTAAAAGAATTATTTTTTGACTTCTTTGTGATTTATAGTTGTTTAAATTCTCTTCTAAACAAAAAGCATCAATATCAAAAGAATCAATATTCTCAATTCCCATTTCAGTACAGTATGAAAGAATAACCTCTTCTTCTCTGTGTCCACAAGTGCTATCAATTCTTGCTAAATAATGTGCTAATTGTAAGAATGAAAACTTTTCTCTTGTAGATAATTGCATTAATAACATATATTATAATCCTATTTTATATTTATTTTATATTATATTCACTTTAAGTTAATCAATAATAAACTATTTCTAACATCTAAAAACTTGTAATACTTAAAATTGGAAAAACTACAAGTAATCCAGAAATAATAAATTCAATAGAAATAGAAGCTAAAATAAGTCCCATAACTCTTGAAATAACATTTATACCAGTAATTCCAAGTTTCTTAGTAATATAAGTTGATCCTCTTAAAGATAAAAATATTACAAGTGAAATTAAAAAGATAATTATACTCATGTAAAAAAGATGTATTAAACTCTTTTCTTGTTGAGAATAAATTATAATTGTAGAAATTGCTCCAGGTCCAGCAATTAAAGGAATAGCAAGAGGAACTACTGCAATTTCACTAATATTTATACTTTTTTCTTGAGCTTCTTCAAGTTCTTCTTTTGTATTTTTTGCATTTGGTGTTTTTGCATTTAACATATTTATAGCCATTAAAAGAAGCAAAATACCCCCCGCAATTTTAAAAGAAGATATTGAAATACCAAAAAACGATAAAATATACTCACCAATCCATACAGAGATAAGCCCTGTAATACCAGCAGCTATTGAAGCTGTTTTTGCAGTTTGATTTTTTTGTTGAATAGTAGTATTTGAAGTAAGTGATACAAAAATTGGAATAGCTGCAAAGGGTGAAAAAATAGTCACAATTCCTATAGCTATTTGAATATAATCAGCAAATGATAACACGAAAAAACCTTTAATTTATTTTTTCGTATTATATCAGAAAATTATCTGTTTATTATCCATTTATTACTTTTAAAAATTAGTTTTATGCACCTAAGTATTTGGCTCTAATTTCATCAGATTTTACAAGTTCACTTCCTAATCCTTCAAGTGCAACTACACCATTTTCTAAAACATAAGCGTAATCAGATATTTCTAAAGCTGCAAAAGCATTTTGCTCTACTAATAAAATAGTAATACCTTCTTCTTTTAATCTAACTATTGTTTCAAAAAGCTCTCCAATAATCTTAGGAGCAAGTCCAAGTGATGGTTCATCAAGCATTAAAAGTTTTGGACTTGACATCAAAGCTCTTGCAATTGCTAGCATTTGTTGTTCTCCTCCACTCATAGTTCCTGCTAATTGTCCTTTTTTTGTAACAAGTCTTGGAAATAGTCTAAACATCTCTTCTTGAAGTTCTTCATACTTTTCATCATTATTGAAAGCACCCATTCTAAGATTTTCTTCAATCGTAAGATTTTGAAAACATCTTCTTCCTTCTGGAACTAATGCAATATCATTTTGAATAATAGTATGAGTTTTCATACTAGAGATATCTTCATCTCTAAATATAATCTCACCATTTTTCTTAACATCATTTACAATAGATTGTAAAGTGGAAGTTTTTCCTGCACCATTTGAGCCAATTAAAGAAACAATTTGCCCTTCTGAAACTTCAAAATTTACGTTTTTAACACCTTTTATAAGTCCGTAAAATACTTCTAAATTTTTAACCTTAAGCATGTTTAAAATCTCCAAGATAAGCTTTTATTACTTCTTCATCTTTAATAGCATCTTTGATATCACCTTCAAAAATAGTTTTACCATAATCTAAAACCATAACCCTATCACACAGTTTATTTACAAACTTCATATCATGTTCAATTAATAAAATTGTGATATCGAACTCATCTCTAATTTTGAAAAACAACTCTGCTAACTCATGAGTTTCTTGTGGATTCATACCAGCTGCTGGCTCATCTAAAAGTAACAGTTGAGGACTTGCAGCTAATGCACGTGCAATCTCGACTTTTCTTTGCTGTCCATAAGAAAGTGAAGTTGCTTGCTCATCTGCATATTGAGCAATATCTAAAACTTCCATAATTTCAATTGCTCTTTTTCTTACACGTCTTTCTTCTTTGAAAAATCTAGGAAGTCTAAAAATAGCTTCAAAATAAGTATAAGTTGCTTGATAATCAAAACCAATTAAAACATTATCCATAACAGTCATTGAGTTAAATAGTCTAATGTTTTGGAAAGTTCTAGCTATTCCTCTATGAACAATTTTAAATGGTTTAATACCATTTATCTTTTGTCCATGAAATTTAATATCACCTTCTGTAGGTTCATAATTTCCAGTGATGATATTAAACATTGTAGTTTTACCAGCACCGTTTGGACCAATTAACCCATAAATTTCTTTTGCTTGAACGCTAAAAGAAGTATCTTTAATAGCTGTTACACCACCAAATTTTTTAGTTACATTACAAACTTCTAAAATCATTTATCAGCCTTTTTCTTTTTAAAGAAATCTTTTAACTCTTTTTTACCAACTAAACCTTCTCTTGCAAAAAGCATTACAAAAATTAAAATAAGTGAGAATACAACCATTCTCATACC
>NYWO01000145.1 GCA_002685075.1 Arcobacter sp. | reverse complement strand
TTAGATAATATTGAGAATACTGAATTACAAAAAACTATCAAAGCTGAACTAAAAGTTTTAGCTTCTGATTTTGTGATTTATAATCAGTCTACTTACTAAGAATTACTAATTATTAAAATTTTTATTCAATAAGGATCAGTTATGGAAATAAAAGGCGAAGAGTTTATAAAAAAAGTTCAACTTCAACAAGAACGTGAGGAGTTAGAACAAAAATTAAGTGAATTAGAAGAAGTTCAAACTTCAATAGGGGAAAACAATACTATTCGTAATGAAAGTATTAACCAGCCTATTGATACAGAACTAGGAAATATCATGCTTGATAATCCAAGTTCCAATGAAGAGAATAATAAGAAAAAGTATCTAATATTAGGTCTTATTTTAGTAATCTTATTTCTAATTACAATTATAGTTATTCGCCTTTTAACTGATGATTCAAAAGAAGATTCTTTTACTACAAACAAAACTAATCCAATAGAAACAAAAACATTAAATGATGATAGTAATATTGAAGAAAACTTTCAAAAAATTATGAATGAAAGAATTCAAAAAAACACTCAAAAAGAAGAAGTAAGTTCTGAAGAAAAAATTGATTCAATCAATGCAAAAAAAGAACCTACTCAAGAAGAAGATAAAAAGTCAACAAATGATATTTTAGATGAAACTATTAAAAAGATAGAAGCAGAAATAAAACCTAAAAAACAAGAATTAAAAAAAGTGATTCCTAAAAAAGAAGTTATAAGAAAAACTCCAACGCAATCTGTTAAAGATTTAGTAAAAGATATTTCAAGTAGTGCTCCTAAAGGCTATTTTGTTCAAATTGGAGCATTTTCTAAAAAACCTTCAAACTCATATATTTCCAAAATTAAAAATGCAAATTTAAAATATAAAATTCATCAGGTTGAAGTAAAAGGAAAACTTTTCAATAAAGTTTTAATAGGCCCATATTCATCAAGAGCAAGTGCTACTGGTAATATAGAAAACATTAAGAAAAAGCTTAACTTATCAAGTGCTTATATTCTTAAATTTTAAAAGATGAAAACATATGAATTTTTATAGTAAAGAACTTTTTTTAGACCAATTTACACCTGTTTCAATTTATGAGAAGATAAAAGAATCTTACAAAGATGAAATAACTTTTCTTTTTGAAAGTACAATTAACTCAAGTGATGGCAACTACTCTTTTATTGTAATCGGAGATAGAGAAAGAGTTTGGTATGAGAACAATACATGTTTTTATAAAAATGAAGAAGGAAAGGTTACAGAAGTAAACTCTAATCCTTTAAAATTTTTACAAGAATATTATAAAAAGTTTAACAAAGAAGAGTATAAAACAAAAGCAAAAGAACTTGGAATTGGTTTAGTTGATGGCTTTATTGGAAATATTGGCTATGACATAGGTAAAGAGTTTGAACCAAAACTAAAAGAACCAATGAATAATCTGGTAGACCAGTTAAATATTCCTGATTTAGATTTAATCAGACCTAATATTATATTAGGATTTGCACATAAAACTTCAAAGCTAGTTATGCTTACATCAGTTGAATCAAAAAAAGATGATTTAGAAAAAATTGAAAAATCTTTATATACACCATACCAATACAAAGCACCTCAAAAAGCAACACTATTAGATAAAGGTAAATTCAATTTTTCAAAAGAAAAATTTTTTGAAATGGTTGCTAAATCAAAAGAAATGATTAAATCAGGTGATGTATTCCAAATTCTAATGTCAAATAGATTTATTCAAAAAGCAAAAGTTGATCACTTTAGTTTTTATAGAGCACTTAGAAGTAAAAATCCAAGTCCATATTTATTCTTTTTAGAATACGATAACTTTTCAATAGCAGGTTCTTCACCAGAAGTTATGATAAAACTTCAAGATGGACATCTTCTTTTAAGACCAATTGCAGGTACAAGAAAAAGAGGTTCAACAATTGATAAAGATTTAGCAATGGAAAAAGAGCTTATTTCTGATACAAAAGAAAGAGCTGAGCATTTAATGCTTGTTGACTTAGGTCGAAATGACGTAGGTCGAGTTGCAAAACCAGGAACTGTAAAAGTAACTGACTTAATGAGAATTGAGAGATATTCACATGTTATGCATATAGTATCTGATGTTGAAGCAATTATTGATGATAAATATGACATGTTTGATTTATTTGCTGCCACTTTTACAGCTGGTACTATGACAGGAGCTCCTAAAATTAGAGCTATGGAACTAATTGCCGAATTTGAAGGAATTAAAAGAAATTTTTATTCAGGAAGTATCGCATATTTTGGATTTGATGGTAATATGGATTCTGCAATTACAATTAGAACTACAATGTTAACAGATGATACTGTAATTTTCCAAGCAGGAGCTGGAGTTGTTGCTGATTCTAAACCAGAAGATGAATATCAAGAAGTTCATAATAAGTTAGCTGCAAATATTGCTACATTAAAAGAACTAGCTTAAGATACTTTTTAATTTAAATTTTACAAACTAAAGGATTTAATATGTTACTAGGCGTAAATATAGACCATATTGCAGTTTTAAGAGAAGCTAGAAAAATAAATGACCCCAACCCTGTTGATGCATTAAGTACTTGTAAACTTTCAGGTGCAGATCAAATTACTATACACTTAAGAGAAGATAGAAGACATATTCACGATAATGATGCAAAAATTATATGTAAACAATCTGCACTTCCTGTAAATTTAGAGTGTTCAATAAATAGTGATATTATTAACATCGTTTGTAAAATGAAACCATCACGTGTTACTTTAGTACCTGAAAATAGAGAAGAAGTTACAACAGAAGGTGGATTAGATGTAAAAGGTAACTTTGAAAAGTTACAAAATGTAATAAAAAAATTACATGATAATGAAATCGAAGTATCTTTATTTATAGACCCTAATAAAGAAGTAATTGAACTATCTGCACATTTAAATGTTGAATGGATTGAACTTCATACAGGTTCATTTGCAAATATTTATGCAATGTTAAATTCACAACTTGGAAATACTCATCATACAATTAAAGAGTTAGAACTTCCAAGAAAAGATTTAAAAAAGAAATTAAAAAATTCAATAAAAGAACTAAAAAAAGCTTCAAAGTTTGCAAAAAAACAGAAATTAAAAATAGCTGCTGGTCATGGATTAAACTACCAAAATGTAACATTAATCTCATCAATAAAACATATAAGTGAATTAAATATTGGACAAAGTATAATTGCACGATCTGTATTTACAGGATTAGAAAAAGCAATTATTGATATGAAAGAATTAATCTAAAAGGTTTAAAATGAAACCAAAAATAGCAATTAGCATTGGTGATTTAAATGGTATTGGAATTGAGATTGCTTTACTTGCACACAGTAAAATCTCTAAAATTTGTAAACCCATATATTGTATTAATAATCAAATGATTAAAGCAGCTTGTAAAGAATTAGAAGTTGATATTCCAAAAGATTTTAAAACTTTTAATACAAAAGGTGATTTTAATATCAAGCCAGGACTTGTTAGCAAGAAATCGGGTAAATACTCATTTGACTCTTTCATGGATGCTATTAAACTTGCAGATAAAAAAGAAGTTGATGCTATTTGTACTCTTCCTATAAATAAAGAAGCATGGAATAAAGCAAATATATCATATAAGGGTCATACAGAAGTATTAAGAGACTATTTTGGTAAAAATGCAATTATGATGCTTGGCTGTAAAAAGATGTTTGTAGGTTTATTTACTGAGCATATTCCTTTAAAAAAAGTTCCTAAACAAATTACTGAAGAAAGTTTAACTAAATTTTTAATTGATTTCCAAAAAAGTGTAAAATCTAAAAAAATTGGTGTTTTAGGACTTAACCCACATGCAAGTGATAATGGTGTTTTAGGTGATGAAGAAGTTCAAATATTTAAAGCAATAAAAAATGCAAATAAAATACTAGATAAAAAAGTATTTACAGGTCCTTTAGTTCCAGATATTGCATTTTCTCCAATGTCAAGAGCAAACTATACATATTTTGTAGCTATGTATCATGATCAAGGATTAGCACCTTTAAAAGCTCTTTATTTTGATGAAAGTATAAATGTAAGTTTAAATCTTCCAATTATTAGGACGTCAGTTGATCATGGAACGGCATTTAATATTGCATATAAAAATGAAAAAGTTAATCTAAAAAGTTATATAAACGCTATAAAAGAAGCCATATCTTTAGCAAAAAACAAATAAACTAAAATGACAATAATTGAAAACACTTGAGAACTGCTATGAGTTAAACTTTTCAAAAATAAATTTTATGGAAAGAAAAATAAGAATAACTCATCCTAAAACTATTATTACAGGTGCTAGTAAAACTGGGAAAAGTTATCTTATTTACGATTTTTTATCAAATTTCAAAACGAAAGATTATATTTATATTGATTTCAATGATTCAAGAAATGACATAGATGAAATAGTTAATAATCTTGATTCTTTCTTAAGACAACATCAAATTAAAGTTTTAGTTCTAGAAAACTTCTCTTTTGAATTTGAACTTCCTTATTGTGATAATATAATTATCTCTACAAGTATCCCAAAAACTATAAGAGGTTTTAAAAATATTACAGTAAGTGCATTAGATTTTGAAGAATATTTACTTCAAGATAATAGACATCAAAACATAACACAAAGTTTTAATAACTTTTTTAAATATGGAAATTTACCTGAAATTATAAATATTGATGAGCATAAAAAAGTTCAAAGACTACAGGAAATAATCAAATTGCAAGCTTTAAATGATACTCATTTTGAAATATTAAAACTTTTATTTGAGAATATTGATGAAAAGAAATCTTTATATCAGCTATTCACAACATTAAAAACAAAGATAAAAATATCAAAAGATAAATTTTATGAAACCTGTAAACATCTTGAAAATAATAAAACAATCTATTTTTTACAAAAATATAATCAAGAAAAAGCGACAAAAAAAACATATTCATATAACCACTCTTTTTTAAATGCAATTTCTCATAATAAAAAGTTTAAAAATGAGTTTACAAATATGATTTTTTTAGAATTAGTTGATAAGTATAAAGAGATATATTACTTAGATAATATTGATTTTTATATCAAATCAAAGAAGATAGCAATAGTAGGTATTCCTTTTTTTAATACTTTTTTAGTAAATTCTACATTAAAAAAGATATATAAAATTATGGAAGAGTATGAAATAAAAGAGCTAAATATTATTACAATTTCAAATGATGAGAAAATAAATCATGCAAATTTTAAGATAAATGTTATTCCATTTTACGAATGGGCTCTTAGTTAATTTTATATTAATTAGAAATTAAACAAAAACAAGATAAAATCGCAAAACTATAAAGGACACACAATGGATAAAAGAGTACTTGTAAAATTTTCAGGAGAAGCATTAGCTGGTGAAGAAGGTTATGGTATTGATACAAAAATACTAGATTATATTGCTGAAGAGATTAAAGAACTTATAGATAATGGTGTGCAAGTTGGTATCGTAATTGGTGGAGGAAACATTATTAGAGGTGTTACTGCAGCAGCTGATGGTATTATAAAAAGAACTAGTGGTGACTATATGGGAATGCTTGGTACTGTTATTAATGGTATTGCAATGCAAGAAGCATTAGAACATAAAGGTTTAAGTGCAAGACTTCAAACTGCAATTAAAATGGAACAAATTGCTGAGCCATTTATTGTAAGAAAAGCAATGAGACATTTAGAAAAAAATAGAGTTGTAATTTTTTCTGCAGGTACAGGAAATCCTTACTTTACTACAGATACAGCAGCAACATTAAGAGCTACAGAAATTGGAGCTTCTTTATTAATCAAAGCTACAAAGGTTGATGGAATTTATGATAAAGATCCAATGAAATTTGATGATGCAGTTAAACTTGATACAATTACTTATGATCAAGCTTTAGAAGACCATATTAAAGTTATGGATGATACAGCAATTGCATTAGCTAAAGATAATGCACTTCCAATAGTTGTAGCAGATATGTATCAAAAAGGAAACTTACTAAAAATCATCAAAGGTGATTTAAGTAAATGTTCAATAGTAAAATAAATAAAGGAATATAAATGAGATTAGAAGAAAGAATGTCACAAGCTTTAAAAAGAGTAAACAATGACAGATATATCCTTTCATTAGCAGTTGGTCAAAGAGCTGATGAATTAAGTAAAGGTGCTAAACCTCTATTAGAACAAAATACACAAAACATGAAATATACTGATATTGCAATTGATGAAATTGCAAATGGTTT
>NYWO01000144.1 GCA_002685075.1 Arcobacter sp. | reverse complement strand
TTCCTGCAAACACGAACAGGAAACCATCTAAGATGTATTTTACATCAGCAAAATTTTCCATAAGACCCCTTTGTCAATTTTTATACGAGTATTATAAAATATTACATATGATAAGTAAACATACTATCTGTATATTTATTATACAATTAGTTAAAACATTTTTTGTTTACTGTAATTCATAACTATTTATGACTTAATATATCTATCTTTTAGCTAAGTGATAATAAAATAGATAAAATTTAACACATAAAGAGTGAGTGCATGTTAAAAAATTTTATAGGTAAAAAGAAATATATAGAAGAAGACTTATTAAAAGAATTACTAAACCCTGTATTTGATCAAAAGAAAATTGATATAATTTTTAAAAGTTCTAACATTGATGTTAATTGGCAAAATAAAAATCAAGAAACTTTTTTACATATATGTGCAAAGGCTGGTTTCCTAGAATCTGTAAAATGGCTATTAAATAAAAATGTAAATACTGAAATACAAAACCTAGAAAATGAAACTGCTCTTTTTTATGCATTACACTCTAATAACTTACCATTGATAACATTATTAGTAGAGTATGGAGCAAATGTAAATCATTTAAATATTCACCATAGATCATTAATTCAAGAAGCAATAATTTCTAGTAATAATAGATTAGTTAATTATTTAATCTCTCAATCAAAAAATCTTTCTAATGAAGATAGATATGGGAATAATCTTATATTTGATTCAATTTCAAATGGTAATAATGAAATTATTGCATTAGTTGCATCATTAGAAGAAGTTGATGTAAATCACATAAACCATGAAGGTAATACTGTATTACAACAAGAAGTTGTATTACGAAATAATAAACTTGCAATTGATTTAATGCAATTAGGTGCAGATCCTACAATCGTAGATAAAAATGGAAAAAACTTCTTATTTTATACTATTTCAAAAGGTTATAAAAATGTAGAGATTTTAGAAAAAGCTGTTGAACTAGGTTGTGATATTAATACGAGAAGCTCAGATAACACTACTATTCTAATAGAATCCATTAACCACTTTTTAAATACACCAAAAGATAAACAAGAAGAGAGAGAAAATCACTTACTAATGATTAGAGAGTTAATTGCAAAAGGTGTAGAAATTGAAGCAATTGATGATAGAAATGAAACTGCATTTTTTGCAGCAACAAGAAGTGCAGATGTAAAACTAATTGATATTTTTTTAACTAATAGTAATATTTCTATAAATCATCAAAATATAGATGGAGATACCGTTTTATCAATTTTAATACTAATGGGAATTGCAAATATTAAAACTATTATCAAATTTTTAGAGCATAATGCAAATCCAAATATAAAGAATAAAAAAGGTAAAAACTGTATTGAGCTACTTAGTGATATAATTTTATACTTCCAAAACCATAAGGAACTTGACACTAATATTGAAACAAAATTAGATGTAAATGGAGAATATTTAACAGTTTTAACAAAAGTTATAGAAAATTCAAAAGTAGATTTTACTGAACTTAATTCAAAAGGGAAACCCTTATTTTTTGATTCTATCCTTTATTTTAATTTGAATTTATTTAAAATATTTAGAGATTCAAATATTGATATAAATTTAAGAGATAAAGAAGATCACAATATAATATTTGAATTAATGGATTACAATTATTCTCATACAAGTAAAAAAGATAAAAAACAATATTTAGATATGATGCAAAACTTAATTAACATTGGTGCTGATGTTAATGCAAAGAATCATGAAGGACTTACACCTTTACATAGGTCAATTTCTGAAAAGTGTGAGTATACAGTAAAACTTCTATTAGATGCAAAGTCGGATACCTTAGCTGTTGATAACAAGGGGCGAAGTATTATTCATAATTGTATTTGGAAGGATACAACAAGATATTTTAAATTAATTCATTCATATAATCCAAATATAATAAATATACCAGATAAATTTGGATTAAAACCAATTAATTATGCTGCATTTATGGGCAAAAAAGATTTAATGATTCAAATGCTTGATGCAGGAGCATTAGTAAATAATCCTCATAAAAAAGATCCTAAGATATTGCAATTCTTTGAAAAATTTCATAAAAATATCATCAATATTGAAGATGATGTGAAAAATGAAGTAGATAGAAGAAGTTTACGATTATTAGCAAATGCTATGATTAATGAGTTTAATATAAAAGTGTAAGTTTACAAAACAATCTTACTTCTTTATTTATAGTCTCTTTACTTCATCTAAGGTCTTACCATCAAAAAACTTCCATTCAATCCAAGCATTTCACCTTCTACCTAAAACTACAGAAGAAGCCATACTAGAAGATAAGAATATATAATCTTTTGTAAATTCATTGGATTTAATTGCTTGTTCATAAGAAAAGTTATAGTTCAGATTAAACTATTTTATATAAAATAACCACTTGTTTAAAAAGTAACCATAAAACTTTCATTAACATCATTTTAAACAAGTATAATATTAAAAAAATTAGGATGATATAATGAAAGAATTCATAGAGACCTACAAACAACACCAAGAAGAAATAGAATTTTTTTTACAAGAAAGTGTTAGAAATCTTGGAAGTTTAAAAGCTCATAAAAAAAATGAATTTGCAAAACTATTTAATCTTTTCCCATCTTTAGAACTTATTTATTTTACAAATAAAGATACTAAAATACAAAGTTCACCAAACTATTATAGAACCAGAGTAGAAGAAGAAGCAAAAGATAAAAATAGATCATATTTAATTTCGAAACTAGAGTTTAAAGAAGATAATATTGCTTTCTCTACTCCTTATATCAGTATTGCTACAAGAAATAACTGTGTAACACTTACTATAAAAGAAGGTAATGAAATCATCTTTTTAGATTTTAGAATTGATATATTACTTGAAAAACTAAACTTACTTGAACTTAATAAGCCATTTCATGCTGTTACAAAAGGTTTTTATATCTTAGCAGGTTTTTCAATGATGATCTTAGCAATAATTACTATTGCTTTTTCCCTATATGATTTTGTTTATTATCTATTTATAAAAAATGATTTATCTTTAGAAATGATATTTAAGCCAATAATTGCATTAACTCTTAGTATTGCAATTTTTGATTTAGCAAAAACAATACTAGAACAAGAAGTATTTTTTAAATCTTATTCAAAAAATGCGAAAGTTGAAACAAAAATATTAACAAAGTTTTTAAGTACCATTATTATTGCATTATCTATTGAAGCACTTATTGTAGTATTTAAAATAGCTTTAAATGATTATGATAAAATGATAAATGCCTTTTACCTAATTGCAGGTATTTCTTTAATTTTATTATCACTTACTACATTTACTTATTTTTCAACTAAGAAAAGTAAGTAATTTAGTCTATTAATTAATTTTTATCTTATTAATATATATATTGTAAACAATTGGTTATATAATAAACAAAATAAAATAAAATTTATAAAAATATACTGTATAATTAATTCATATTAAATAAGGTCATTAAATATGCAAGATTATATAGCACAAGATGAAATTTCTAAAGAGATACTAAATTCTGCAAAGTTATTGCAAGCAGTAAATGTACACGCTTTGATTATAGGCTCAGCAGGTGTTGGTAAAAAATCCCTAGCTTCTTATATACTACCTAATTCAAAAATTTATAATGCAAAACTACTACAGCAGGATATCCAAGATGAAGTGATGAATCTTCTAGATGATGCTATTATCATTGATAAAATACATGAAATAACAAATATTGACCTATTATTAAATTGGATCAATTTAAATAATATACGTATTATTGCAATATCAAATAATGATTTATTAAATCAGAAATTAAAAGATATTTTTTCAATAAATTTGGAAATTCCTGATTTATATAAAAGAGAACTTGATACAAAAGCTTTAATAAATAAATTCTCTATTGAAGCATCTCAAACTTTAGATGTTGAGATGATTTCTTCATCAAAACTTATTATAAATACTACAAATAACACACATTCTCTTAGAAAATCTATTTATTTTTCATACCTATTTGAAACAATTGGAGAAGAAGAAATTTTAATGTTTTTAGAAAAATATTTAGGTGAAAACTTAGGAGAAGAAAATGCATATAAAAATCTTCTATATTTATTTGAAGTTCCCTTAATTAAAGCATCAACAAAAAAATATAAATCACAAGTACAAGTTGCGAAACATTTAGGTTTAAATAGAATAACTTTAAGAAAAAAACTAGAAATACATAAAGACTTATTATGATTGATTTAAATATACAAATTGAAGAACTTATCTCACAAAATGCAAATGATTTTGAGATCTCAAAAGTTTTTAAGAACTATTTTAAAAACTATGTTGCTTCTATTGATACCACATTAGAAACAACTGGTGGAAAAGATTTCTTTGTAAAACATACAAAACATACTGATAAGTTTTTGATTCTACTTTATAAATATATCTTACGTAAAAACTTTGGTTCTTACCAACCCATGAGTTCTTCTGTTCCTATTAGTTTAATAGCACTAGGTTCTTATGGAAGACAGCAATTATGTATTTATTCTGATATTGATATTATGATTTTATACGAAGATATTAAAGGCTATAATCTAAAAGAGATTATGGAAGAGTTTATAACTCTTGCATGGGATTGTGGATTAAAACTAGGTTCAAGAGTTCATGAACTTAAAGATGTTGCTTTAAGTGTTGAAGAAGATATTACTATTAAAAGTTCTATCTTAGAATCAAGAATGATATATGGGTCTAAGTATCTTTGGTATGGTTATGAAAATGTTTTAAATCTAATTAGAAAAACAAACCAAAAAGAGTTTATTTTAGAAAAATTAGAAGAGCATAAACAAAGACTTTTAAAATACCCTTTAAAAATGGAACCAAATATCAAAGATGGATATGGTGGAATTAGAGAATCTAATATGATGTATTGGATAGCAAATATATTATATGCTACTACAGATACAAAAACTTTAATAGGTAGTGAGTTTTCAGAAGAAGAGTATAGAAAATATAGACAATCTTTAGAGTTTATTTTTCAAGTAAGAAATGCTCTGCATAATATTGCAAGAAAGAAACAAGATCTTGTAACTTTTGATATCTTACCTGACTTAAGTACCAAGTTAGGTTTTAAAAGTACTCCTCGTCATACAAAAGATAGACAGTGCATGGCAAAACTTTTAACTTGTTTACATATTATTCATAGCTTTACAGCTACTATGGTTAAAAAATTTACACGTGGCGTTGTTTTTAAGATTGAAAATATAACAAAACTAAAACAGTATAGATATAAAAAGAATTTATATATTGTAGAAAATACTTTATACACTTCATTTAATGCTAAAAAGGTTACTTTAAATACTTTATTAAAAGAATTAATAGAACTACCAGCAACAGTTACTAGGTTTGATAGATCTTACATATATTATGCAAGTAAAGCAAAACTACCTAAAACACAATCAAAAGAACTTCAGAAAAATATAAAAGCCATGCTTTATAAAAAACGGCTATATCCTGTAATAAAGCTAATTTATAATGCGGGATTGTTTCAAGCAATTCTTCCTAGCACAAAAAAGATAATTGACCAACCACAATTTGATGGTTACCATCAACATCCCGTTGATGTTCATTCAATTACAACACTAAAATTTGCTGAAAATATTAAAGATCCCTATATTCAAGAAATATTTAACTCTTTAACTAAGCATCAAAAAAGTGTTACAAAACTTGTAGCACTATTTCATGATATTGGAAAAGGAAGACCAACCGATCATCATATAGTTGGAGAAAAATTATTTAAGGGAATGGGAATATCATTTGGATTTGATGAAGAGCATACTAAAATTGGAGCAAGACTTGTAAGATATCATAATATGATGTCTTACATAGCAACTCATGAAGATATTTATTCTGAAAAAACTATACTTAATTTTACAGGATTAGTAAAAAGTGAACTTGCATTAAGAATGTTATATGTAGTTACATACTGTGATATTTCAGCTGTTGGAACAAATATTTATAATGCATCTATGGCTTCACTTTTAAAACAATTATATACACAATCTCTTCCGGCTTTTGAGAATGAAGCATTACTAAATGAAAGTGCAAGAAGAGTTGCAAAGCAAAATACAATTAAAAACCTAAAAAGATATAAAGAACTACCAAACTTGGTTAAAAAGAAAATAATGTATATTTCTTCAAATCAAATGTTCTTAATTCTAAAAGCTGAAGATATTTTAGATATTGCAATAAAAGCAAAAGATGTAGAAAACTATATTTATAAAATAATGAATGAAAGACATTTAACAATTAGAATAATAAGAAAAGCTCCACTTAACCTTGGATACTTATTAGGAAAATTAGAGTTTTTAAATATTGCATCTATGAATATATATAAACTTTATGATGATAAAAAAGCTTTTTATATCTCATTTACTGAAAAAGTTGATGATGAAGATTTACCTTTTATTGAAGAGGTTATTAAAAGTTCATTTGATATGTCAAAAACTACAAGATTAATGGCTCCAATTATCAAAAAAGAGAACATTAAAGTTAATTGTAATCATACTGCTTATTTAGCAGCAATGAGTATAGTTGCAAAAGATCAAAAAGGTTTATTTGCTTACATTGCAAAAATCTTTGATGATTTTAATATTGAAATTGAGAGTGCTAAATTAAATACAATTAGAGGCTATGCAAAAGATTTATTCTTAATCGAAAAAAATGGAAACTTTTGCACAAAGCAAAATGAAATTATTGATTTAATGTGTATTGAAAATAAAGCAGATTAATCTGCTTTATTTGAACTCTTATTAACTTTTAGCTAAAAGCTTAGCTGCTTTAAAATCTTTTTTACCAGTTCCTAATTTTGGTACCTCTTCAACTATTTTAATCAAACTTGGAATCATTAGATTATTATCAAAAGAAGCTATTATTTTTTCCTTTAAACTACTTACAAACTCTTCATTTACATTTGAAATTAAAAGAATGATTTTTTCACCTTTCTTTTCATCTTCTATAGATGTTGCAATATAATCAGTATTTGTATCTTCAGGTAATTCAATAACTTTTGAAATCATATTCTCAATTGCAGTTAAACTAATCATCTCACCACCTAGTTTTGCAAACCTTGAATACCTATCAACAATTGTTAAAAAACCATCATTATCTAGTTTTCCTTTATCACCTGTTATGTAAAAAGTTCTATTATCAATTTTTATTAAAACTTCTTTTGTTTTCTTTTCATCTTTTAAATAGCCTTTCATAACCTGAATACCTGATATTAAGACCATTCCTTCTTCACCAATTTCTAGTTCATCAAAAGTATCTGGATTTACTATTTTGATTAAGGTTCCAGGTAGTGCCATTCCAACAGTGCCTATTTTATTTCCTTTTTGTACTGTAAATTCTGGTGTTAAAACATCAGGTAAATTACATGAAGTTACAGGTGTTGTTTCAGTTGTTCCAAAACCTTCTAAAATATCTTTTCCAAACTTCTTTTTAAAATCAATTCTTACATCATCTCTTAATTTTTCAGCACCTGCAACTGTAAGTCTTAAACTTTCAAACATCAAAGGATTTACTTTAGAATTTTTTGTATAAAGTCTAAAAAATGTTGAAGTTCCTGTTAAAATTGTTGCTTTATATTTATATATTAATTTACCCAACCCTAAACCATCAGTTGGGTCTGGATGACACACACACTTTATTCCTTCAATTAAAGGTAAAAAAGTAGTTACAACTATTCCAAAGGCATGAAAAGTTGGTAGTGAACCTACAAAAACGTCATCATCACTTACATTTAAAACATTTGCTATTTGCTGTGAATTTCCTAAGATATTATCACTACTTAACTCTATTCCTTTTGGCTTTCCTTCACTTCCTGAAGAAAATAAAATAACAACAGTATCATCTTTGTTTGTTTTTTCTAAATAAATAGCTTTTAGTAAAAAGCTTGGTAAAAACTTTACACTTAATAAAGTAATTAATCCACTTAATTTTGATATTTCTTTTTTCAAATCTTCTAAAAGAATTACATTTACTAACTCAAATACTGATGATATTTCAATGCCTTTAGCTTCTAGTTTTTCAACAAACTTTGACGAAGTTATAATTGTTTTTATTTCTGCTTTATTTATAGCTTCTTTTATTGATTGCATTGAACTTGTAAAGTTTAAATTAACAGCTGTTTTTCCCATCATTAATACAGAATTATTTATAAAAGCACCAGCTGCACTTGAAGGTAATAATAGTCCTAAGTTTTGTCCTTTTACTTTTTTCTTAAGTTGGTTTTTAAAAAGAATGCTTGCTGTTAAAAATCTATTTCCACTTAACTCTAAGCCTGTTGAATCTGCTATTATCATCTCATTTGATACTTCTTTTAACTTATCAAAAATTGTTTGACTTAAAGTTCCTAGATTTTTAATATGTTCCTTCCATGAAGATGTTGATAAAGCTATAATTTCTTGCTTTACTCTTGTAATATTTGCATTTTCTTTTTTCATTACTTTTGAAAAAGAAACAGTAACTGTATTTGTTCTATATGATTTTTTTAATTTATTATTAGCACGACTAAACATTGACTCCCACAAGCCTCTAATATAAAAAGAGACCACTCTTACATCACTGTGAGTCTGTCTTAGTATTAGTTCAAAACCTCTTTTAAACTCACCTAAATGACCATTTCTTGTAATATTTCCCTCAGGAAATAAAACTACAACATTCCCTTCATCTAATTGTCTTGCAACTTCTTTTATAGTTGATTTACTTGAAGTTCCAGAAATTGGGATGGCATTAAACATTTTAAGCAACCATTTTAAATACCATTTATTATAAATAGATTTTTCCATAACAAATTTTACATCACGTGGAACTGACATTAAAATTACAGCCCAATCAATCCATGAAACATGATTTCCTAATAGTAAAACACCTCCACTTGAAGGAATATTTTTAACATCATTTACTTCAAGTTTATACTTTAATCCAACAATCAATTTTAAAAATACTAAAATCAGAGATTGTGGTAGTTTTATAACTGTAAAAAATGCACCAAAAGTTGTAATAAGTAGTATCAGATAAATAGTACTCAAAGGATCTAAAGAATAAAAAGAGACAATAGTTGTAAGGCTAAGCATTGCGAACATAAATAAAGAATGAAACCAATTATTACCTGCTAATATAGTTCCTAGAGTTTTTTTATTTGCATTAAATTGAATTAAAGCATTTAAAGGAACTACAAATAATCCTCCAAAAATACCAAAGAATAAAAAAGATAAAGCTAGTAAAAATGGAGTTTGTACAATTGTTGAGATATAAACCATCAAAGCCATTCCAAACGCAGCAAGAGGAATAGTTCCTATTTCTATATAATGCTTTGAAAGTTTTGAGTAAATAAAAGCTCCAATTGCAATACCAATTCCTGAACATGCAATTACACCATTTATTACAAACACATCTGTTACTTCTAAATACTGCTTAGCATAAGAAGGGAAAACAGCCATCAAACCTTGTGAAATTCCCCAAAAAACTGAAAGTCCAATTACAGATAAAAATATTATCTTATTTGAAAAAATTGATTTTATATTTTTAGAAAAAAGTTTTCCTTTTAAGAAATCATTTTTGTTTAGAGTTAAACTATCATTTCTTTTGTGCGATGTTTTTATTTTTCGTAAAATAAGTAAAGAAACAATCATTTCTAAAAAAGCAATTGGAAGAACATAGTAAGTAAGACTTAAAGTTGATGAAAGCAACTGCTCTTTTGAGCTTAAGAGCTCTAAATTATTAGAGATATAAAAGCTTTCAAAAATAAAAGAGGTAATTCCTATTGCAAAAAGTATTGCAATTATTGAAATAGATTGTAAGGCTGAATTACCTTTTGCTAAATTCTTTTTTCCATAAATGTCTAAAATTATTCCAAATTTAGCAGGTGAATAAATAGCACTTTGAACAGCCAGTAAAACTAAAATAAACATTGCAAAATAAAAGCTTCCACTTAAATAAGCAAAAATCATAAGAACTGATAAACAAAAAGATGAAATAGCACCATAAACTAAAATTGATTTTTTATCATACTTATCTGATAAATAGCCACTTAGGGTAAACAGTAGTAAAAAAGGAATAATAATCATTGCATTAATTATTGATATCCAAATAACTTGTTCACTTCCATCGAACACTTTAAAAGCAATATTTTGAAGTAATACTTTATGTGATACATCAACTAAAGCATTACAAAAAACAACAAATAAAAAAGCTAACTTTATCAGGGATAAATTTTTGATTTTTTCAAAAAGCTTATTCATTAATTATCCTTTTTTAACTTCTTTTGTTTTCTATATTTTTTTATTGAATCTAATGAAAAAATTGCTAATGCAATCCAAATTAATATAAATGTAATCATTTTATCAAAATTAAACTCTTCATTATATATAAAAATTGCAAGTAAAAAAGCACATGTTGGTCCTAAGTATTGTAAAAAACCTAATGTTGTAAGCTTAAGTCTTGTTGCAGCACCATTAAATAGTAGTAGTGGCGTAATTGTTATTATTCCACCAAGACTTAGCATTATATTAATATATGTACTTGAATTTAAAAAAGATATTGAATTTGTAGTATATAAATAATATATTCCAATTAGTGCAAAAGGTATCATTATCAAAGTTTCTACAAATAATCCGACAATAGAACCTACATTTATTTTTTTCCGTATCATTCCATAAAAAGCAAAAGAAAATGCAAGTGTTAAAGAAACTAAAGGAAGAGAACCTAGACTAAGAACTTGGTAAAAAACAGCTATAAAAGCTATAAAAATAGCAATATATTGATTTTTAGTCATTCTTTCTTGAAAGAATAAATAGCCTAAAAATATACTAACTAAGGGGTTTATATAATAGCCTAGCGCTGTTTCCATAATTTTATCATTTGTTACTGCCCAAATAAAAACAAGCCAATTAAGGGAAATGAAAAAAGTTGATAATGCTAGGTATTTTAATTTAGTAAAATCTTTTATTAAAGTTTTGTAAATATCAACTTGTTTTGTAATAAAAATCAAAGGAATAAGAATAAAAAAAGACCATATAATCCTATGAATTAGAACTTCTAAAGGCTCAACACTTGATACTTCTTTAAAATATATGGGAGCAATTGCTCCCCAAAATAAAAATGCTAATACCGCATATATTTGTCCTAATTTAATTTCTGTCAAAATCTTTTAGAAACTTTCCCATTCATCTTTTGTTTCTTTCTTTGCCTCTACAATTCTTGGCGAAGCAGCAGTTACCCTAGTTCTCTTTACATCTATAGATGTAGCTTGTTCAATTTTTAAGTTCATTTCTTTAGCTTTAACATCAGCTTTTCCTATAAACTCTTTTTCATTCGCACTTGAAACAATAAGTTTTGCAATTTCATCTGTAGTTGTAGCTATCTCCTGTGCTTGAGAAGCAACAACTGCATTCTTTTGTGTTTGCTGATCGAGTTGAGTTACTGCCGTATTTATCTGTTCTATTCCTGATAATTGTTCTTTACTTGACATTTCAATATCTGAAATAAGACTTGTAGTCTCTTGAATATTCTGATTTAATTCTTTATATCCTTCAATCATATTTCCAGCAATATTTTTACCTTCATTTGCTTTGGATGTTGCATTTTCAACTATATCCTTGATTTCTTTAGCAGCTTCGGCACTTCTTGAAGCTAGATTTCGTACTTCCGCAGCAACTACGGCAAACCCTTTTCCTGCTTCTCCTGCTGTTGCAGCTTCAACGGCTGCATTCAAAGAAAGAATATTTGTTTGGAATGCTATTTGATCAATTACACTGATTGCTTCATTTATAGATTTAACTTGTACATTAATTTCATCCATAGCTACACTTGTTTGATTAGCAAGTGCTTCTCCATCTTTAGCAGACTTTGTAACAATATTTGAATTATTTGCCATTTTTGCAATATTTTGAGTATTATTTCTAATAGTTGCAGTTACTTCTTCTACAGCAGCTGATGTTTCTTCTAAACTAGCCGCCGCTTCATTTGAACTTTGATTTAATTTATCTACATTTTCTAAAAGTGAATCAGAACCATTATTAAGTGTTAATCCATTGGTTTTATTTTCTACTAACATGTCATTTACAACGTTGGCTAAACTATTTAAACCAACTGAAACTTCACCTAAATCTCCTGTAATTCTATGAACAAAGTTTAATGTCTGATAAGAAGTTAAGGCTTCTGTTATTTTATTTAAATCACCATCAACTTTTGAGGATACAACTTGAAATAAATCATTGATACCATTTTTAAGCTCCTCAATACCTTCATTTTTAGTTGATTCAATTATTGATTGTTGCATAATACCTGTCTTTGCTAGTTCAATAGCTTTCTTAGAAGATTCAATGACTTTTTTACTATCTGTTATATCCTGAGCAAACTTAACTACTCTAATTACTTTTCCATTTTTATTTTTAACAGGTGAATATGAAGCTTGAATCCATACAGAAGTACCGTCTTTTGCGAATCTCTCAAATTCATTTATTTTAGAGATTCCATTCGATAAATCTTTCCAAAAATTCGTATATTCTGAAGTACTTGTATATGTTTTATCACAAAACATTCGATGATGATTACCAACCGTTTCACTTAAGCTATAACCTAATACATTTAAAAAGTTATCATTTGCATGTATTATAGTACCATCTGGGTTGAATGATATAATGGCATAGTTTTCATCCATTGCACTTAACCTAGCTGATTCTTCTTCTGTTTTTCCAAAATTAAACATATTCATTCTCCTAAATATTTATATATTATACTTTAGAAAGTTAGTATACAATTTAATAACTAAATAATGACTAAATAGCTTAAAAGTAGGTTATACTTTTTAAAAATAAGCTTTTATCTCTTCAGAATTTAAAAGTTTTCCAGTAGATTTAACTTCACCATTTATTACAAGTCCTGGAGTATTCATTACACCATAATCCATAATTTTAACAATATCTTCCACTTTTTCAACCTGAGCAAAAACACCAGCTTCTGCAACTGCTTTTTTTACATTTTCTTCTAAGGCTTTACATTTTGCACAGCCTGTTCCTAAAATTTCAATTTTCATTTCTTTCTCCTATTATTTTTATAATATCGCATTAAATATATATCCAACAAGTAATATTGCACTTCCTACAATTCCAAAAAATATTGAAATAAGTTTTAGTGAAATTACTCTTTTTAAAATCATAGCTTCTGGAAGGCTAAGTGCAACTACAGCCATCATAAATGATAATGCAGTTCCAAGTAGCATTCCTTTAGAAGTTAAAACTTCAATAAGTGGAATCATTCCTGCAGCACTTGAATACATTGGAATTCCCATCACAACTCCTAAAAGTGGAGCATACCATGAATCACCACCTGCATAAGTAGCAATCGTTTCAGCTGGAACATATCCATGTATAAAAGCACCAATTGCAATACCGATTATTACATAAGGATATATCTTCTTAAAAATATCAAGTGTAGCTTCCCAAGCTTCTTTTACTCTTGCTTTAAAAGTACTTCCTTCTTCTTGTGAATTACAACATGAAGTAGCAGGTTTAACTTCGATTAATACTTCTTTTTCTAAATTCATACTTCCTATTATTAATCCTGCAACTATTGCAATAAGCAGTGCACAAGAAATATAAAGTAAAGTAATCTTCCATCCAAAAAGAGAAAACAATAATGCAATCACAACAGCATCACTAAGTGGTGCTGAAATAAGATATGAAAAAGTTACTCCTAAAGGAATTCTAGCTTGTAAAAATCCTAAAAACAAAGGTATTGCAGAACATGAACAAAAAGGTGTTAGCATTCCAAAAAATGCAGCAGAAATATGACCTATTAGTTTATGTTTCCCACTTAAATAATCTCTTACTTTTTCTACTGGAAAGAAACTTCTTAAGAAACTTACAATATAAATAATTACAATTAAAAGAAAAAATATTTTTATCGTATCATAAATAAAAAAGTTTATAGCTTCACCTAAATGACCTTCTAAACTCCAAAGTTCATAAGTTAAATAATCAACAAAATCTTTCCACATAAGTATCCTTTTTTATTCCCACTCTAATTGATCGTATAAAGTTTTTGCATTCAAAGGAGCTATAGTTTTATAGTGATCATAATATGAAAAATTTTTATCATCTACATAATTATAAATATCTTCTACATCTACCTCATCATCGTATGCTTTTGTTACACTTTGTTTTAAAACTCTTAAGTATTCTAATGTTGGCTTATAAGAAGTTTTATCAAACTCTTTTCCATGTCCACCCATCACATACTTAACATTCATTTTTTCTAGTTTTTCTAAAGATTTTATCCATTCATTTATATTTGAGTATTTTGCATACTTAATCATTCTGCCATTAAATACTGTATTTCCTGTAAAGATAAAGTTTTCACTTGGAACAAAAACAGATATATCTGAAACAGAGTTTGAAGCCTTACTTAATTTTAATACCTCAATATTAAAGTTTTTACCTTTGATAATATATTTATCATTAGTAAAAATATCTGCATCTACAACTTTAGATTTAGCGTATTCTTCTTTTGTAGTAACTCTTGGTATTCTATTAAACTTATCAGGGTTTTCTTCAAGTTCTTTGATAATTGTTTTATGAGCAATTATAGGAATATTCTTTTCTTTATAAAAAGAAGCTCCTGTATATCTATCATCATGAAAATTTGTAGCTATTACATAAGATACTTCTTTTGCATACTTCTTTTTTATTAACTCATTTAACTCTTTTGCAAAAACATATGTTGGACCTGCTTCAATTACTACTATAGAATCACCTGTATCAACTGTACAAACATTTGATACAAATCCTTTATTTTCTTTTGTTGGAGGATTAAAATCTCCAATATAACAATCTATGTTTGAAGTCACATTTACAGCTTTTAATTTATACACATCTGCGTATAAATTAAAAGATAGAAGTAAAAGTATATATATAAAAGATTTCATTTTTTGCCTTTTTATTATTTTAAAGCCTCTACAACTTTTGGAAGTAGAATCTCTTCTATTTCTTTATATGTATCTTCAAATGCTTCAAAACCTTTTCCATCTGGATCTACAAAACTTACATGAATTACTTTTACTGCTTTTGGAAACATTGGACAAGTCTCATGTGCATTATCACAAACAGTAACAACTAAATCATATTCATTATCAATTACTTTATCAATAGTTTTTGAGTGATATTCTTCTTTCCAAATACCTTTTTGTTCTAGTAATTTTTGAGCATTTGGATTAACTCTACCACTTGCTTTTACACCTGATGAATCTGAAGAGAAACCTTCTAGTTTAGCATTTATAAGTGCTTCGGCTATTATACTTCTACACGAGTTTCCTGTACATAAAATTAATACTTTCTTATTTGATTTGTTTTGCATTTTTTATCCTTTTTTATTTTAAATTAATATTTATATTTTAAAGCCACGCTAGTGACAACAATACTACTAGTAAAACTGGTGGTGTAATAATTAGACCAAATTTACTATACTGTGCAAATGAAATATTTACACCTTTTTTTGCTAATACATGTAACCATAAAAGAGTTGCAAGTGAACCAAATGGTGTCATTTTAGGTCCTAAATTACATCCAATAATATTCGCATATGCTAAAGCTTGATTTGGAATATCTTGAAGTGCTATATCCATAATCATAACTGTTGGCATATTATTCATAATTGCAGATAAAAAGGCTGATAAGAAACCAGTTCCTATAATTGCAATAGTATCACCTCTTGTGGCTAAGTCTTGTAGAACTATAGTTAGGTAATCTGTAAGCCCTGCATTTTTTAAACCATATACAACTATATATAATCCAATACTAAACCATACTACTTGCCAAGGGGCTTCTTTGATAATATGTTTAGGCTCAACTGTTTTAAATGCTGTTGCAATAAGTAAGAATAGAACTCCTCCACCTAAAGCAAATACAGCAACTGGTAAATCATAAGCATCCCCTACAAAGTATCCAGCTAAAAGTACTGCTAAAAACACCCAAGAAAGTTTGAATAATGTTTTGTTTTTAATAGCAGATTCTGGCTCTTTTAATAGTGAAATATCAACTTGTTTTGGAATATCTTTTCTTAAAATCAACCATAAAAAAGCAATAGAAGCTAGTACACTTATAATATAAGGAATTAACATATTTGATATATACTCAGAGAATCCAATATCAAAATAATTAGCAGTTACAATATTTGTAAGATTTGAGAATACTAAAGGTAATGAAGCACTATCAGAAATAAACCCACCTGCTAGTAAAAAAGCAATGATTGATTTCATATTTAATTTTAAAATTCTCATTTTAGCAAGTAAAATTGGAGTTAAAATAAGTGCTGCTCCATCATTTGCAAAAAGTGCAGAAACAAAAGCCCCTAATAAAATAGAATAAACAAACATCTTCATTCCAGAACCGTTTGAAAACTTTGCCATTTTTAAAGCACACCATTCAAAGAATCCAATTTCATCTAA
>NYWO01000143.1 GCA_002685075.1 Arcobacter sp. | reverse complement strand
TAGAGATTTTAGAGCTGGAGATATAAGACACTCAAATGCGAATATAGATCAAGCAAAAGAACTTCTAGGATATGAACCAACACATAACCTAGAAGAAGGTTTAAAAGAATCACTAGAGTGGTATATAAATGATATTAAAGGAAATAAGTAAAATGAAAAACAGTAAGATTTGTATAATTGGATTAGGATATGTTGGATTACCATTGGCTCATGCTTTCTCTTTAAAATATAATGTTGTTGGATTAGATATTTATCAAACAAGAATAGATGAATTATCTCGTGCTTATGATAGAACACTAGAATTAAATGAAGCTCAACTTCAAGAAGCTATTGATAATAATATCAAATTTACTTGTAATATAGAAGATATCAAAGATTGTAATGTTTATATCGTTACAGTTCCAACTCCTATTGATAAAAATAAAAGACCAGATTTAACTCCTTTAATAAAAGCTAGTGAAACTATTGGTAAGGTTCTTAAAAAAGATGATATCGTTATCTATGAATCTACAGTGTATCCAGGTGCAACAGAAGAAGAGTGTGTACCAGTACTAGAAAAGTTCTCTAACTTAAAATTTAATGAAGATTTCTTTTGTGGATACTCTCCTGAAAGAATAAATCCAGGTGATAAAGAACATACAGTTACAAAGATATTAAAAGTAACAGCAGGTTCAACTCCTGAAATAGGAAAAAAAGTAGATGAACTTTATGCAAGTATTATTACTGCAGGTACTCATCTTGCACCTACTATTAAAGTAGCAGAAGCTGCAAAGGTAATAGAAAATTCTCAAAGAGATATAAATATTGCATTTGTAAATGAACTGTCAATTATTTTTAATAAGCTTGGTATTAATACAAATGATGTATTAGATGCGGCAGGAACAAAGTGGAACTTCTTAAAGTTTAAGCCTGGACTTGTAGGTGGACATTGTATTGGTGTAGATCCATACTACTTAACACATAAAGCACAACAAATTGGATATAACCCGGAGATTATTTTAGCAGGTAGAAGACTAAATGATAATATGGGTATTTATGTAGCTAATCAAGTTATTAAACTTATGATTAAAAAAGGTCATAAAATAGAAGGTTCAAAAGTACTAGTACTTGGAATTACTTTTAAAGAAAATTGTCCTGATATTAGAAACTCTAGAGTTATTGATGTAATAGAAGAACTACAAGAGTTTGGTTGTGATATTACAGTAAGTGACTATTGGGCTGATAAAGATGAAGTAAAACATGAATATAACTTAAATCTTGATAATGATGTGAACTATGATGATTATGAAGCTATAGTTATGGCTGTTTCTCATGATAAATATAAAGTATTAGAATTTTCAAATAAGAATCAAGTAGTTTATGATATTAAATCTATTCTAAAAAATAGTGATGGTAGGTTGTAATGAACACATTAAGTATAGCAAAAGAAGTTTTTGAAATAGAAGCAAAAGAAATAGCAAGTTTATCAAATCTTTTAAGTGATGATTTTGAGCAAAGTATAAATGCTGTACTTAATACTACAGGTAAGTTTATCATTTCAGGTATGGGAAAATCAGGAATAATAGGTAAAAAAATAGCTGCAACATTAGCTAGTACTGGAACACCTAGTTTTTTCTTACATCCTGGTGAGGCTTATCATGGTGATTTAGGAATGATTGAAAAAGATGATATTATTTTACTTATATCAAATTCAGGTGAAACAGATGAAGTTTTAAAACTTATTCCATTTTTAAAAAATCAAGAAAATATTACTATATCTATGACAGGAAAACCAAACTCTACTTTAGCACAAAATACAAACTATCATCTAAATGTAGCAGTAGAAAAAGAAGCTTGTCCTTTACAACTTGCACCTACAAGTTCTACTACAGCAACTTTGGTTATGGGTGATGCTATTGCAGTTGCTTTAATGAAACTAAGAGATTTTCAAGATAAAGATTTTGCTCAGTTTCATCCGGGTGGTAGTTTAGGAAGAAGACTACTTACAAAAGTAGAAAATGTTATGAAAAAAGATAATCTTCCTATTTCTTCAAAAGATATAAACATAAAAGAAGTGATTCATAAAATTACAGATGGTAAGTGTGGTCTTGTAGTAGTTTTAGAAGATAGTAAAATAGCTGGCGTAATAACAGATGGTGATATAAGAAGAGCTATGGAAAGTAGTGAAGACAATTTCTTTTCATTAAATGCAGATGACCTTATGAGCAAAAATCCTAAAACAATAAATAAAAATGAAAAACTAACAGTAGCAAGTGATATCATGAATCAAAATAAAGTAAATTCACTTTTGGTTATAGATGATGAACTTAATTTTGTTGGTGTAGTTCAAATGTATGATTTAGGTATATAAATGAAGAAAGTTATAGTTATACCTGCAAGACTGAACTCTTCGAGACTTCCAAATAAAGTAATCCTTGATTTAAAAGGTAAAACAGTTGTTCAAAGAGTTTATGAAAGATGTATTCAAGCTAAAAATATTGATGAAGTATTTATAGCAACTGATAATCAAAAAGTAAAAAATATTTGTGAACCTTTTACAAAAAATATAATTATGACAAAAGATACTCATGAATCAGGTACAGATAGAATAGCAGAAGCAGTTGAAAATATAGACTGTGATATCGTTATAAATGTACAAGGTGATGAACCATTTATTGATATAGAACTTATAGAAGAATTAGCGAATTCATTTGATGAAAATACTACTATGGCAAGTGCTATGCATAAAATAGAATTAGTAGAAGATTTAAAAAACTCAAATGTAGTGAAAGTTAATATTGATAAAAATTCTAATGCTATATATTTTTCAAGATCAATTATTCCTTATCATAGGGACAAATGGGATGCTTTAATAAATCATCATGTAAAAGTTCCTGAACCTTTGAAGTTTTATAGACATCTTGGTATTTATGCATACACAAAGGACTTTATAAAGACATACTCAAATATGGAACAAACATATTTAGAAAGAGTAGAAAAACTAGAGCAACTAAGAGTAATAGAAAATGGTTACAAGATAAAGATGATAGAAACAGACTATAACTCAATAGGAATAGATACTATTGAAGACTATCACAAAGCATTGGAGCTTTTATAATGATATTTAAAAAAGATAATTGTAAACAAAAAGCACAAAATATTAAAGCTATAATTTTTGATATAGATGGAGTTATGACTGATGGAGGGATTATCTATGATGATTCAGGACTAGAGTATAAAAGATACAATGTAAAAGATGGTCAAATAATATCTCATCTAAAAAGACTTGGTTTTGTAGTTGCTGCTATCACAGGTAGAGAATCAGATGTTGTAAAAAACAGATGTAATGAGCTAAAACTTAACTTTCATAAACATGGAGTGAAAGATAAGTTAGTTGAGTATACAAATTTTAAAAAAGAGTATAACTTAGAAGATTCACAAATAGCATATATAGGTGATGATATTATAGATTTGTCTATATTAGTTCGTTGTGGTTTAAGTGCAACTCCAGCAGATGCTAGAGAATATATAAAAGAGAATGTAGATATTGTAACTTCTTCAAAAGGTGGAGAAGGTGTTTTTAGAGATATAGCTGATTTTGTACTTGATTCACAAAATCTTTTAGAAAAACTTATAAATGATAGTAAAAAGGTTGATATAAATGGATAATGAAGAGCTTTACCAAAAATTAAAAGAAAGAAAGTTTATACTTTCAGGACCATGTGTTATAGAAAATGAATCTATGATTATGAATTTAGCTGAAAATATCAAAAAGTTAACAGAAGAGTTAGGTTTCACATATATTTTTAAAGCTAGTTTTGACAAAGCAAATAGAACATCTATAAGTAGCTATAGAGGTCCAGGACTTGAAGAAGGCCTTAGAATACTTGAAAGAGTAAAAAAAGAGTTTAATCTTCCTCTTACAACTGATATTCATGAACCAAATCAAGCAAAACCAGTAGCTGAAGTAGTAGACATACTTCAAATACCAGCTTTTCTTTGTAGGCAAACAGATCTTTTAGTAGAAGCTGCTAAAACAGACAGAATAATAAATATCAAAAAAGCACAGTTTTTAGATGGTAAAGATATGATTCATCCTGTAAATAAAGTAAAAGAATCAGGTAATAATAAGATTATGCTTACTGAAAGAGGTAGTATGTTTGGTCTTGGAAACTTAGTAGTTGATTTTAGACAAATTATAGATATGAAAGAGTTTGGATATCCTGTAGTTATGGATGTAACGCACTCTACTCAAAAACCAAGTGCTTTAGGTGGTACAAGTGGTGGAGATAGAAAATATGCTCCATACATGGCAAAACTAGCAAATGCAGTTGGTGTAGATGGCTTTTTCTTTGAAGTACATGAAAACCCAGAAGAGGCTTTAAGTGATGGACCTAATATGGTTTATTTAAAAGATTTTAGAGATATTTTAGAGAGTATAAAATGAAAGGTATAATATTAGCTGGAGGAAGTGGAACAAGACTTTATCCTATCACAAGAAGTACGTCTAAACAATTACTTCCAATATATGATAAACCAATGATTTTTTATCCATTATCTGTTTTAATGTTAGCAGGTATTAAAGAAATTTTAATTATTACAACACCCGAAGATAATAATAAGTTTAAAGAACTTTTGGGTGATGGTAGCGATTGGGGTATAAAACTAGAATATAAAGTACAACCTAGTCCTGATGGTCTTGCACAAGCTTTTATATTAGGTGAAGAGTTTATTGGAAACGACAGTGTATGTTTAGTTCTTGGTGATAATGTTTTTTATGGTCAAGGTTTTAGACTTATGCTTGAAAATGCGGCTTCAATAAAAGATGGTGCTGTAGTATTTGGATATCAAGTAAAAGATCCTGAAAGATTTGGAGTTGTAGAGTTTGATAGAAATAGAAAAGCAATAAGTATAGAAGAAAAACCAACTAACCCAAAATCTAACTATGCTGTAACGGGATTATATTTTTATGATAACAGTGTTGTAGAAATAGCTAAAAATGTAAAACCATCACATAGAGGTGAGTTAGAAATCACAACTGTAAATGAAGAATACCTAAAAAGGGGTAATCTAAAAGTAGAACTTTTAGGTCGTGGTTTTGCATGGCTTGATACAGGTACTCATGATAGCTTAATAGAAGCTGGACAATTTGTACAAACTATAGAGCATAGACAAGGATATAAAATAGCTTGTCTTGAAGAAATAGCATATTCTAAAGGTTGGATTACTAAAGAAAAAGTATTAGAAATAGCTAAACCACTTTCTAAAAATGGATATGGTCAATATTTATTAGATTTGATAAGAGATGAAAATGTTTAATAATGAAAATACAAGAATTAAAATTCAGTACAAGCGAGGCACTAAATGCTGAGTCGTAAAACAATACTAGTAACAGGATGTGCAGGATTCATAGGTGCAAACTTTGTACCATACTTTCTAGATACTCATAAAGATATAACTATAGTAAATATAGATTTATTAACATATGCAGGGAACCTAGAAAACCTAAAAGAGTGTGAAGATAATCCAAGATATAAATTCATAAAAGGTGACATCTGTAATAGAGAACTAATAGAGTTTATATTTACTGAATATGATATAAAAGGTGTAATTCACTTTGCAGCAGAATCACATGTAGATAACTCTATTAAAAACCCAGGAGTATTTGTACAAACAAATGTAAATGGCACATATACTTTAGTAGATGTTGCTAAAAAATATTGGATGAATAAACCATTTGAATATAAAGATGATTATAATAATTGTAGATTTCATCATATAAGTACAGATGAAGTATATGGAACACTAAGTGATAATCCAAAAGATTTATTTACAGAATCAACTCCTTATGCTCCTAACTCTCCATATTCAGCTTCGAAAGCATCAAGTGATATGATCATCAGATCTTATGTGGAAACATTTGGTATGAACTGTGTTATTACAAACTGTTCAAATAACTATGGACCAAAACAACATGATGAAAAACTAATTCCTACAATTATAAGAAATGCTCTAAAAGGAAATCCAATTCCAATCTATGGTGATGGGAAAAATATTAGAGATTGGTTATATGTACTTGATCACTGTAAAGGTATAGATATTGTTTATCATACAGGAAAGACAGCAAATACATATAATATTGGTGGAAGAAATGAAAGAACAAATTTACAAATAGTAGATGCAATCTGTACAATCTTAGATGAAAAAGTTCCATCAAAAACTCTAAAATCATATAAAGAATTAATTACCTTTGTAGAAGATAGAGCAGGACATGATAGAAGATATGCAATTGATGCAACAAAGCTTGAAGATGAACTTGGTTGGAAAGCGGATGAGAACTTTGATACAGGAATTGTATTGACTGTGGATTGGTATTTAGGGAAGTATGATGCAAAATAATGGACCTACTCACGTGACAAAAACATATATGCCAAGTAAAGAGAAGTATCAAAAATATGTTAATGAGATATTTGAAAGTTCTTGGATAACAAACAATGGTCCAAAGCTCCAAGAACTAGAAAAAAGACTTGCTAATTATCTAGGTGTTAAAAATGTTATATTAGTATCAAATGGTACAGTTGCTCTTGAAATAGCATATAGAACACTAGGAATAAAAGATTTTGCTATAACTACACCATTTTCATTTGTAGCGACTACAAGTTCACTTGTAACAAATGGTATTAAACCTATTTTTGTAGATATAAATAAAGATACATATAATATAGATGCTGAAAAAATAGAAGATAGTATCACTAAAAATACTTCAGCAATTGTTCCTGTACATGTATTTGGTAATCCTTGTGATGTAGAAAAAATAAATGAGATAGCAGAAAAACATGACCTAAAAGTTGTTTATGATGCAGCTCATGCTTTTGATGTAAAGTACAAAGGTGAAAGTGTATTAAACTATGGTGATATATCAACTTTGAGTTTTCACGCTACTAAACTTTTTCATACTATTGAAGGTGGAGCTTTAATCATAAATGATGATGAACTAGTTCAAAAAGCTAGATATCTTATAAATTTTGGTATTCAAAATGCAGAGTCAATTCCAGAACTTGGAACAAATGCAAAAATGAATGAGTTTGAAGCAGCTATGGGACTATGCGTACTAGATGAAATAGAAAATATAAAGCAAGGTAGAAAAAAAGTAGTAGACACTTATACATCTGAGCTTGAGGGATATGTAAAGTTTCAAGATATTGATGAAAATGTAGAGTTAAATAATAGCTATTTTCCAATAGTTTTAAAGAGTGAAGAAGAACTTTTAAAAGTACAAAAAGCTTTAAATGATGAAAATATATTTCCAAGAAGATACTTTTATCCATCACTTGATACTTTGGATTATATTGAGCCAAAACAAGAATGCAAAGTATCAAGAGATATAAGTAGAAAAATACTTTGTTTACCTTGCTATCCTAATTTAGTAGAAGATAAACAAAAAAAAATTAACCAAATTATAAGGAGAAAATTATGAAAATTTTAGTTAGTAGTATAGGTAGTCTTGTTGGGCAAAACATTCTTGATGTTTTAGAAAGTGAGAAATGTTATCGGCGAGACTTAGTGACGATTATAGGTACAAATAGTATTGCATTAAATCCTATGAATTTTAGATGTGATAAATGTTATTTACTTCCTAATACTGCAGAAAGTGAATTTGTTGATAAAATGATAGAAATCATTAAAGTAGAAAAACCAGATTTAATATTAAGTGGAAGAGATGAAGATACTGAAGCATTGGCAAAACTAATGTTAGACAATCCTGAATTACCAGGAAGATTACCTTATGGTAATATAAAAACTATACAAGCAGCATTAAATAAATTAAAGACTTGGGAGTTTTGCCAAAGAAATAGTTTACCATTCGCAGATACATTTGTTTTAGGTAAAACTGGTGATATTAAAGATTTTAAAGATTTTATTGATAAACACTCATTTCCTTTAATTGCTAAACCAATTGAAGGGTTTGCTTCTAAAGGTGTAGTTTTTGCAAGAAATGAAGAGGAAGCAATGAGAGTAGTTGAGTATGAAAACTATATGGTTCAGGAGTATTTAGGTGATGGGGAGAAGTTAAAAAAGTATTTTGAGCAATATTCAGAGAATGTACCATTATTTACAAGTGCTCCAAATATTTTTCATCACTCTTGTCATACAATAATTTCTCCTGATGGTTCAATTGACGAAGTTTTTATTTCAAGAAATGAGCATGAAAATGGAGTGACAGTTGGATTTAAAAGAGTATATGATGAAGAATTAGAATCAATTACTAAGAGATATGCCGAAGCAGTATTTAAAGAAGGTGGATATGGACCAATTACTGTTCAATTAAGAAAAGATGTAAATGGATTTTATAAAGCACAAGAAATGAATATGAGAACTAATGGTAACACATATCCTAGGTTTTTAATGGGACAAGATGATTTAGGTTTGATGATTAATAATTTATTTAAAGATAAAGAGTTTCCAATTCATAAAGATGGCTTAAATAGTAGTGAATTTGTGATTGGTAAAAGTTTATCTAGTAATGTAATCTCACTAGAAAATGTTAATAAACTTAAAGAAAATAAAGAATTAAAAATAAATGAATAAAGAAATTAATATTTTATCGAATTTATTAGAATTTGTAACAGAGTTTAAGTTTGAAAATTTAGGTAAAGATATTATAAACGTAGTACAAATGTCTTTTATCGATACTCTTGCAGTAACACTTGCAGGGGCTGATGAAGAATGTTCTAAAATATTACAAAAAACATACTTAAAGTTTAAAGAGACAGAAGGAATACCTATTTTAGGTACTCCTTTTAGCTCTACTCCAGAAATAGCAGCATTATTAAATGGAACATCATCTCATGCGTTAGACTTAGATGATACTGGTGCTTCAACACAAGGGCATCCAAGTGCTATTATTTGGTCAACTATTTGGGCTTTTATGGATGAAAAAACTAATGATAAAGATATTATTAGTTCATATGTAATAGGAGTAGAAGTTATGTCTAAACTTTCAAGAGCTTTACCAAAATTACATCTTAAAGGATGGCATCCTTCTTCTGTAATAGGAATTGTAGCTGCGACTGTTTCAGTTTCATATTTATTAAAACTGAATAAGGATAAAATGGCTTATGCAATCGGTTTAGCAACATCAATGTCTTCTGGGTTGGTATGTAACTTTGGTTCAATGACAAAACCTTTTCATATAGGGAAAGCCTCTTCTAATGCTGTTCAAGCAGTTAAATTAGCTCAAAATAATTTTACTTCTTCTATAAATATTTTAGATGATAAAAATAAAAGTTTTTTAACAAGTATCTTTGGAAAAGATGAAGTAAACTATACTGAATTAATAAAACCGTGGAAACATCCTTTGGCAATTAATAAATTTGGGTTAAATTTTAAGAGATATCCATGTTGTGCTTTGACACATAGATCGCTCGATATTATGTTAGAACTATTATCTTTAAATAATATTGATACTTCATTGATTGAAAAAGTTATTTGTAGAGTTCCACCTCGGGCTACAAAAGTTTTGTTTTATAAATATCCAAATAAAGGCTTAGAAGGTAAATTCTGTATGCCTTTTGTCTTGTCATGTGCTTTAAAGTTTAAAAAGGTTACTCCTTCTATGTTTACTGATAATTTAGTTGTTGATAAAGAATTATTGTCATTAATAAGTTTAATAGATTTTGATGAACATGAAGACTGGATAGATGGTGAAAATGATTGGAGACCAGATATTGTTAAAATTATTCTAAAGGATAAGAGTGTTTATCAAGGAGAATGTGTATATCCAAAAGGACATGCAAAACGACCAATGGACTTAGAAAACTTATCGTTAAAGTTTATTGATTTAAGTAAGAATATATTATCTAAAGATAAACAAACAAAAATATTAGACTTAGTAATAAAGTTAGGTACTAATGATAATACTTATAGTGAAATAATGTCTATTTTGAGGAGTTGTAAATGAAATATGATCCTAATGGTGTAATAATACATGACACAGCAAAAGTAAGAAATAGTGATTTTGGTGTATATACATATGTTGATGAAAGGGGAAGGGTAACTGATTCTTATCTAGGAGATTACTCTTATATTTTGCATGATTCTGAAATGATTTATACAACTGTTGGAAAATTTTGTGCTATTGCTCCCTTTGTAAGAATTAATCCTGGTAATCATCCTTATTGGAGACCTGCAATGGCAAACTTTACATATAGATCTATGGACTATGGATTAGGAAATAATGATCAAAACTTTTTTGATTATAGAAAAGAACAGAAAGTTACAATTGGAAATGATGTTTGGATCGGACAAAATGTATTAATAATGCCTGGTTGTAAAATTGGAAATGGTGTTGTAATTGGTGGTGGTACTATTGTAACAAAAGATGTAGAAGATTACTCAATTATTGTTGGTAATCCTGGCAGAGTTGTAAAGAAGCGTTTTAGGGAGAATATAATAAAGTCTTTATTAAAAATCTCTTGGTGGAATTGGTCTAGAGAACAACTTGAAAAAAGAATTGAAGATTTAAGACTAGAAAATATTGATGAGTTTTGTAAAAAATATGATACAGATTTTAATGAATTTTAGAAAGATATTTAAATGAGTGAACTAAAATCAAAAGGAACTAGAGCCTTTGCTTGGGATTTTTTAGGCAAATTAGCCAAAAATGGTCTTAATATTATTGTTATGATCTTTTTAGCTAGATTACTTGAACCTTCTGATTTTGGTATGGTTGCTATGGTTATGGTTGTTGTAGGAATGGCTGGAATATTTACAGAGATGGGTTTAGGTGGAGCTTTGATACAAAGAAGAAGAACTTTAGATATTCATTATAGTTCTGTTTTTTATTTTAATATTTTTATAGCATTATTTTTAACTTTAATAATATATTTATCAGCACCTCATATAGCAAATTTTTATAATAATAATGATTTAGTACCATTGGTACAAGTTTTGTCTTTGTCTTTTTTATTAAATGCTATATCAAGTATTCAAAGAGTTAGATTAAGAAAAGTATTAAACTATAAACTCTTAACACAAACTGAACTACAATCATCAGTGTTAAGTGCTATTTTAGCAGTTTCTTCTGCTTTTTATGGATTAGGAGTTTGGAGTTTAGCAATTCTTACTTTATCAAAAGCGCTATTTTTCAGTACTATTATTTGGTATAAAAGTTCATGGAAGCCAAATTTTAGTTTTTCAATTAAAGCACTTATGCAATTATGGGCTTATGGATTTAGAATGTTTCTATCTAGTCTTATAGATGCCATATTTACTAGACTTGATTATTTAATTATTGGTAAACTTTTTGATGCTACAGCATTAGGTTTTTTCCAAAGAGCAAAGTCTTTAAATCTTTTGGTTACAAAATATTCTTCTCAAAGTTTGATGAGTGTTCTTTTTCCTGTTTTAAGTTCTATACAAAATGATTTGCCAAGGTTTCAAAATGTTGTTTTAAAAGGCTTGTCTATACTTAGTTTTGTAGTCTTTTTACTTTTAGGAAGTTTATATTTGGTTTCTTATGAATTGATATTGATACTTTTTGGTAGCAAATGGGAGCCCTCTGTTGATATATTTCAAATACTTGCTTTAAGTGGTTTTTCTTTGCCTTTAAGTGCATTATTAGTAAATATCTTAAGTAGTAGAGGAAATTCAAAAGCATTTTTAAGATTAGAAATACTAAAGAAACTGATTTTATCAGTTAATTTTTTGGTTTTATATTATTATGGTGTTACAGTATTTTTATATGGTTTAATAGTTTGTTCTTTTTTAGGTGTTAGCTTAAATATACTTTTTGCTTCAAAAGAGATTAGTTTGAGTTTTTTTGATTTTGCTAAACCAATATTAATACAAATCTTTATAGTTATAATTTCAGTAATAACTGTCAAAGGTATATTTAACTTTTTAGAGTTTGATTTATATTTGATTGTTTCACTAATTATAAAGTTATCTATTTTTGTAGTAATGTATTTTCTAATTAATATTTTATTCAAAACTAAATCATTTGAAAATCTTAAGATTGAAATATTTCCAATGGTATTAAAAAAATTAAAAAGAGGAAAGAAATAAATGCCTGATAAAACAGAGCAAGAAATTATAAAGAATTGGAAAGGCAATCTTTCTAATCCAAAGGTTAGTATTTGTTGTATCACTTTTATGCATGAAAATTATATATCACAAGCACTTGATAGTTTTCTTATGCAAGAGACAAGTTTTCCTTTTGAGATAATAGTTCGTGATGATGGTTCGAGTGATAAAACAGCTGAAATAATAAGACAATATCAAAAAAAATATTCAAAGATAATAAAACCTATATTAGAGCCAGAAAATACATATTCTAAAGGAATAAGAGCTACACCAGCTGTTTTTAAAAAAGCAATTGGTGAATATATAGCTCTTTGTGAAGGTGATGACTATTGGACGGATAAAGACAAACTTCAAATACAAGTTAATTTTTTAGATAATAATAAAGAATATAATGGATCTTTCCATGATAGTTTAAATATGTATGATGATGAATCAAAAAATGACTTGCGTATTGGAAATCGAGACATTGATGAAGATGTTGATACTGCATCTTTAATTTATGAAAATAATATAGCAACAGCTTCTTTGATATTCAGAAATAATTTAGGTGAATTACCAAAATACTATCAAGAGACTAAAAAAGGTGATTATGCAGTAGCTGTTAGAGTATCTGAATTTGGTAAATTAAAATATATCCCTAGAGCTATGTCTATATATAGAATACATGAGGGTGGAATATGGAGTCTTAAAAAACAGGAATTTCATGAGTTAGAGGCTATAAAGTTTTATAATTTATTATATATTTATTTTAAGAATAATAACTTAAGAAAAGTGATAACTATTAAAATTAACTTTTCTTATTATCGACAATCAATAAATTATATAAGAAATGAACAAATTATATTTTCAATAAAAAACATCATTAAATCTATCTCTATATTTGAAAGAAAGCATAAATCCTTAAGCTATAAGAAATATTTGAAAGAATTAATCAAATATTTGATAAAGAGAAAATAATGGCTAAAAATAGAAAGTTTGCTTTTATTATAAATTACGGTATTGAATATCGTATGTATTTGATAAGTGGTTTATTAGAAGAATTATCAAAGAGTAATCAAGTAGTTGTAATTAGAAGAGATATTGAAAATAAATATTTTGATGAGTATAAATCTATTTTTGACTTTGAGACTATTACTTTAGATAATAGATTAATGAATCCAAAAAGAACTAAATTAGAAAATATATTTCAAAGTATTAGACAATCGAGAATAAAACTATTAGGTAAAACACCCTTTAAAAACTATAATATTAAAAAAAACAAATTGTTATTTAAAGATATTATAAAAGGTAATTTTTTAACCTTCAATATAGCTAGACTATTTACATTAAAAAGTATTTCAAAAAATTACTCTGATGATGAGCTAAAAAATATTCTTAAAAAAGGTGGTATTACAGATATTGTTATATCAGGATATTCTTCAACTTGTAATATAAATTTTGCTATAAATTCATTAGCTTCGAATATTAAAGTATGGACATTTATAAATAGCTGGAAAGATTATTATATCAATGATTTTTTACCATTTAAAGCAAATGGCTTTTTTGTATGGAGCGAGTCAATGAAACATGATTTTTTAAGTACGAATACACATATAAATAAAAATATTATTTATCCAACAGGAAATATTGTTTTTGATAGATTTTATAATCCTATTATTTCTTTTAAAAGAGAATATTATCAAAATAAATACAACTTTAAAAATACAGATAAATTATTCTTATATTGTATGTTAGATCCTGATAGATATCAAGATGAAGAAAAAATTATATTGCTAATTTCAAAAAAGTTAAAAGAAACACAATTTGATTTTAAAATATTAGTAAAGAAAAATCCTTTTGATAGTAGTTTAAAAGTTAATCATTTTTTTAAAAACAATGAAGATATATCTGTTTTAGAACACTATTCTCAAAGAGATAAAAAAAATGATTTTTTCATACAATCAATTAATGGTGAAAAAGAATGGATTGATTTATTAGCATATAGTAATTATATATTAGGAGCTGCTTCAACTGTTGCATTAGAAGCAATAATGATGAAAAAACCAGTTTTAACTATTTGCTTTGATAAAAATGGTAATGAAGATAGATTTTTAAAAACTCTTTGTGAAGTTGACTTTTATAAAGAATTATTAAAAAGAGAAGATATTCATGTATCTAGTAATACAAGACAATTATTGGAAAAGATTAGTACTAATAAGAAAATACTTGAATTTATTGTTCCAAGTATACTTGGTATTTTTGAGGGAAAATCATTAGATAAAGTAATAAATATTATGGAGAAAAAATAATAATGCATATTTGTATAGTTTGTAATGAATATCCAGATTCAAATCATGGAGGTATTGGTTCTTTTGCAAAAGACTTAGCAGAAGGTTTAACAAGTAATGGCTTTGATATTTCAATTATTGGTGTATACTCAAAGTATGTTTTAGATTTAGATGAACCTATAATTGAGACTATCAATGGAGTACATATAGAAAGGTATCCATTTATAAATAAGTTTAAAGATAAAAGACTTAATTACTTTTATAATAGATATTTCTTAAAGAAAAAAATAAAAAAACTAAATAAGAAACATTCTATTGATGTTATTGAAATTGCAGAACATGATGGATGGATGCCTTTTGGAAGTATAAAAAATATTCCTATGATTACAAGATTACATTCAAGTGTAACTTTACATGGAAAATTACTAAATAAAGGTTATTCAAAACTTACATCTATTTTTGAAAAATGGCAATTAAAAAAAAGTGATTATATAGTTTCAGTATCAAAGTTTACGGCTGTAGAAACTTTAAATATTTTTAATCTAAAAAAAGAGTATAAAGTTATATATAATTCAATAAAAATACCAAAAGAAATAAAAAAAGAAAATATTGATAGAAATCTTATACTATTTACAGGTTCAGTTGTTCCAAGAAAAGGCGTAACAGAACTTATAAAAGCTATGCCTATAGTGCTTGAAAGATTTCCAAAGATTACACTAAAATTAGCTGGTAAAAATTTATACCAAATTGATGGGAAAAATTATGAAGAATATTTAAGAAATTTTGTTCCTAGTCAATTTCAAAATAATATAGAATTTTTAGGACCATTGAATAGAGAAATCGAATTAATGCCTTTAATTCAAAAAGCTAATTTTTGTGTATTTCCTTCTCATGTTGAAGCATTTTCACTAGCTCCAATTGAAGCTATGGCTTTAGGGAAAGCAGTTGTTTTTACTAAATATGTATCGGGACCAGAACTTATAGAAGATGGTGTATCAGGATTATTAGCAGATACTAAAAATCCTGATGATATTGCGAATAAAATTATAGAACTTCTTGAAGATGAAGAATTATCTAAAAATATAGCTTATAATGGTAAAATAAGAGTAGATGAAATGTTCTCTTATGATAGATGGATAAATGAAAATATTAGATTTTATAAAGAAGTTACTAATGCAAAATAAATTTGATGTAATAATCACTACTTATAATAGAGAAGAAAGTCTTAAAATATTGGTTGAAAATATTTTAGAACAAACACTATTACCTGAAAATATTATTGTGGTTGATTCATCTTCTAAAGAAAATGAAGAAATACAAAAAATACAAAAAATTTTATATATAAAATCTTCTCATGGTAATCAGCCATATCAAAGATATTTAGGTAAGAAAGTTAGTAAAAATGAAATATTAATATTTATGGATGATGATATGAGGATACTAGAAAATAGTGCCTTTGAAAAAATTATAAATAAGTATGAGGATAAGAATATAATTGGTGTACAACCAAATTTTACAAATGCAAATGAATTTTTACAAGAAAAATTACCAAAATCAAAAACAAAATTAAAAAATCAAAAATTGGATAAATTAAAAAGAATATTTACGGGATATTATATCCCTGATGATGGTGAATTAAGTTATTGTGGTATAAGAGGAAATAAGCCAAAAGATAAAGGAACAGTTGAGTATTTTAATGGAGGAGTTTTCTCTGTAAAAAGAAATGCTATATTTACAAATATTTTCAACCCTTTACTTTTTTCTTTATTTGAAAAAAGAATAGGTATGGGAGAAGATACAATACTTGGATTTGAAGCTTCTAGATTTGGAAATATAATATATTTAGATAACTCTATGTTTTTACATGATGATCAAAAAGATAGTACTTATAGTTTAGATATTTATTCTTATGCTAAAAGAACATCTTACTCTAGACTATTTTTATCATTTGAATATGTAAGGTTAAAAGACAATTCAAAACTTTTAGCTTTTTTACATTTTTATTGGTATATGTTTTGGAGAGTATTAAATCTTTTTATAAATATGATTATTTCTAAAAAAAGAAAAAGTAAATGGGATATGTTAAAAGGTTTTTTATGGGGTTGGTATAAAGCTACTGAAGATGTATTTGAATTAGCAAATATAGATAAAAGTAAATATTGGAAAAAAGAGATGAAAAGAGATGAAAAAAACTATGCAAATAAATAAAACGGAGGAACTTTTAAAATCAAATCAAAAATATCTTAATTGGTTTGTATTTTTTAGTTTATTTCCTTTAATAAAAATTGCTGGAATTTCAATAACATTTTTTATTTTTATTGCTTATTGTTATATTTTAATAAAAAATAAGATTAAGATATTTAAAATAGAAACTAAAACTGATATAATATTATTAACTTTTTTATTTTTCTTAATTTTATCATCTCTATTTGCAGAAGAAACTGCAAGAGATAGAAGTTATTTTTCATTATTTAAGCTAACTATACAGTATATATATTGGGTTATAGTTGCTTTACATATAAAAACATGGATAGAAAAATATGATTATCTAGAGATATCAAAATTTGTATTTTATGCAGTTGTAGTATCTACACTTTACTATATAACGATAAACAGATTTTATGTAGTTTTTTATCCTAATGAATTTGCATTTACTATAGTATTAGCTTTACCTTTAGCCTTTTATTATATGATAAAAAAGTTTTCAAATACTCAACTAGTATTAGTTATTTCATTTATTTTACTAGGTATTTTTTGGTCTGAATCTAGAACGGGTTTAGCTTTAGTTTTATTTGAACTAGTTTTATTAATCTATATTAATAATAGTAAAGTTCGAATAGTATCAGTTTTCTTTATATTACTTGTTGTACCTTTAGTATATTTAACTTATTCTATTGTTGATTTACAAAAAGAGGATATTAAAAATATCAAATATGAAATATCAGACATAGTTGAAGACATAAGTCCAAAGTTTGCATATACTCTAAGACTTGAACAAAATGTATTAGAAAGAGACAAGTCTTTTTTAATAAGAAAGCTAATGATACAAAAAGGTGAACAAATTTTTGAAGAGCATCCTTTCTTAGGAATTGGTATTGGTAATTTTACTTACTATTCTGTTGATTTAGATATGACACAAGCTAGTCATTGGCTAAAAAGAGGTGAAGAAAGATACAATAAAGTTTCATCTCAAAACACATACCTAAAAATTATTACAGAAACTGGAATTATTACAAGTTTCTTCTTATTATTAATTTTTATAATACTTATTATATATGGACTTAAATACTTGATAGTAATAAAAGATCAAGTTAAACTATTTATTTTTGTTTCATTTTTATCCTTAATTATTTATGGATTTATTCTAGTAACAATACAAGGAGCTAAGTTTTGGATTTTATTAGGTCTAACTATGGCAATAATTGACAATAAAAAGGAAATCACATGACTTTAGCATTTCACTACCATATTCCTACTTTACAAAAAAATGATGGAATATATTTACCCGGATATTTAGGAACTTTTTTGGATGGTTTAGCACAAAATTGTACAAAACTTATTTGTTATATGCATAATCCACTTAAAAATGAAGTTGAAAAGATGGATTATAAATTAAATTCTTTAAATATAGAACTAGTAAATATTGGACCTCATATTAGTATGTTTAAAAGAGTTCTTAAAAATAAAGATTTTATAAATGTTATTGAAAATGATATAAAGAAAAGAGATATAGATATATTTTTAATGCGTACACCATCTCCTTTATTACCTTATATTACAAATGTATGTATAAAAAATAATATAAAATATTCATATTTGATAGTAGGTGATTATGTAAAAAACTTGAAAGAAACAAAAGGAATAAAACCTCATAAGAGATTTGTCCTAAATCTTTTTTATAAATATAATAAATACTATCAAGATAAAAATGCAAAAAATGCACTAATATTTACTAATAACCCTATTATCTTTGATGAATATAAAAAACTAAATACTCATGAAATAAGAACTACGACATTAAGTGAAAATAACTTTTATAAAAAGGATAATTTTTATAAAGATAATAAACTCAATCTTCTTTATACGGGAAGAATTGAACCTTCTAAAGGTATAGAAGATATTTTAATAGCCACAAAAATGCTTAAAGAGGAGAATATAGATGTTATTTTCAATCTTGTAGGTTGGGATGATAGTAGAGGTGAATCTCATTTGAATCATTTAAAAAATAGAGTTCTAGAATTAGGGATTAAAGATAATTTTATATTTCATGGTAAAAAAAGAGTAGGAGAAGAACTTTTTTCTATGTATAGACAAAGTGATATTTATGTCATTGCTACAAGAGGAGATGAAGGTTTTCCAAGAACTATTTGGGAAGCCATGGCAAATTCTTGTTTAGTTATAGCTTCAAGAGCAGGCGCAATTCCTGTAATTATAGAAAATGAAAAGAACTGTTTACTAGTAAATAAAAACTCTCCAATAGAGATAAAAGAAAATATATTAAGATTAATAGAAGAAAAGGAACTAGTAAAAAATTTAAAAGAAGCATCTTTTAAGTTGGCTCAAACAAACACAATAGAAAAACAATCATTAAATATGATAAATAAAATGAAGGAATACTTAAAATGAATGGTTTAAAAAGAATTTTAAGATATGACTTGCCTTTACACTTTATACTTTTATTAACAAACTGGTTACCTGATTTAATTATATTTATAAGATTAAGAGGATTTTTAGCTAGTTTTTTCATAGGTTCTTGTGATAAAAACTTTAGACTTGGAAGAAATGTCACATTTTACAATCCTAAAAATATATTTATAGGTAAAAATGTATATATCGCTTATGGTAATTGGTTTTCAGCAGGTGAAAATATTGCTTTAGAAGATGAAACAATAATTGGTCCCTATAATGTTTTTGCTTCTTCTAACCATACAAAAATAAATAATTCTTTTAGATTTGGTAAAGCTAAAAATAAGCCGATTAAAATTATGAAGGGTACATGGATTGGTGCAAACTGTACAATTACTGCTGGAATAACTATTGGAAAAGGATGTTTAATTGCAGCAAATAGCTCTGTTATAAAATCTTTTGCTGATAATCTAATGATTGCTGGCGTACCAGCAAAAATTGTAAAAGAGATATAAATGAATAAAGTTCTATTTATTGGAAGTCATTTATCAAAAGAAAAAGGCACAAAAAGTGCTTCAGAAAATGTTGCTGAACTTTTAAAGAATAATTATGAAATTGAACTGTGTTCAGAAAAAACAAATCAATTTTCAAGAATGGTAGATATTTTGGTCACTTCACTATTTAGTAAGTATAATATAATGCATATTGATATTTACAGTGGAAAAGCTTTAATTTATGCAAATATAGCTTTTAAAATTGCTAATCTTAGAAAAAAAAAGATTATTATGAATTTGCATGGTGGTAGATTAAGTGAATTATATATTAGTAGCCCCAATAAGTTAGACTTGTTAAATAATGCTTATAAAATAATATCACCATCAAAGTTTTTAACACAATTCTTTAATTCAAGAGGTTTTAAAGTTGAAACATTACCAAATTATATTGATAATAAATTTTTTCCATACAAAAGGGAAAACATTAAAAAGTATTCATTACTTTGGGTTAGAGCATTTAACGATATTTATCAGCCGGAACTAGCAATAAAGACAGTAAGCATACTTAAAAAAAAATATCCTGAAATTCATCTTACTATGATAGGTCCGGATAAAGGTTTTCAGAAAAGTTCAGAAGAACTTATATCAAAACTAAAACTTCAAAATAATATATCAATATTGGGGAAAATACCAAATGAAGAGTTATATAAGTATTTTCATACCCATCAAGTATATTTAAATACTACTCTCTATGAAAGCTTTGGATTAGCAGTACTTGAAGCAGCTTCTTGTGGTATTCCAATTGTCTCTACAAATGTAGGTGAATTACCATATATTTGGGAAGATGGGGAAGAGATATTACTGTGTAATTCTAATGAAAATGAATTTGCTGAAAAAGTTTCAGAAATATTTGAAAATCAAGATTTGGAAAAAAAATTATCTATAAATGCTAGAAAAAGGTCAGAAGAATTTGGCTGGGAAAATATAAAAGAAAAATGGGTGAAGGTGATAAATGAAACTATTTAATAAATCACTATTTGAAATCATTTACAACTTTAAACATTATAATATTGATAATAGTTTAAAAGATATAAAAAAAATAAAAAATTTATCAGACGAAGAATTTGAAAACTGGCAAAATGGAAAAAAGAAAGAAATTTTAGAATATCATTTTGAAAATAATAATTTATACAAAAAATATATTAGTAATTTAAATAGTACTTGGAATTCTATAAAAGTTGTTGAAAAAGCTTTACTTCAAGATGATATTAATAATTTGATTTCAAAACCATATAAACTAGAAGAATTATATAAAAATAAAACCTCTGGTTCATCCGGAAAACCATTTATTTTTACAAAAGATTATTATACACAATCTAGAGTTTGGGCAGCTAGAAAACACTTCTTGCTAGGAAATGGTTTAGATCTTTCTTCTAAACAAGCTATTTTTTATAGAAGTGCAAAAAGCTTTAAAGCTAGTTTAACTGAAAAAATAAAAGATACTATTTTAAATAGAGTTAGATTTGATTCTACAACTTCATCAGTAGAACACTATGAGAACTCTATAAATAAATTTAAAAATATTAAATTTGACTATCTCTATGGATATACAAGTGCAATAGTTTTATTTTGTAGATATTTGATAGAGAAAAATATTTTATTAAAAAATATTTGTCCAACCATAAAACTAGTTGTAGTTACAGCAGAAACTTGTACAAAAGAAGATAAAGAAGTTATAGAAAAAGCTACCGGTGTAAAAGTTAAAAATGAATATGGAAGTGCTGATTTAGGAATGATAGCTTTTGAATGTTCTTATGGTCATTTTCATTTAGTTGAAGAAAACTTATATGTCGAAACAAATGATAATAATGAAATGATAATTACTGATTTATACAATAAGTCTTTTCCTTTTGTTAAATATAAACTTGGTGATATGGCAAAAATCTCATCAGAGAAATGTTCATGTGGAAATAGAAATAGATATATTTATGATTTTATGGGTAGAAGTAATGATATTGTAAAATTAAAAAATGGTGAAGAAGTATTAGGATATAGTTTTTACCAAATAGTTCGACCTATTCTTGAAGAAACAAACTTATTAAAAGAATTTTTTATTAAACAAGTTGATTTAGATAAGTTTGAATTTGAAATAGTTTCTATAAAAGAATTTTCAAAAAAAACAGAAGATAAACTTTTAAAAACAGCTAATGAATATTTAAATCAAGATAATAAAATATTTATAAAATATACAGGTAAAATAGAAAAGCCTAAAACAGGTAAACTAAAACATTTTTATTCAGAATTAAAGGATTAAATCTTGAAAAATGAACTCGTAAGTATAATAACAGCAAACTATAACTGTGAAAAATTTATAGAGGATACAGTAAATTCTGTTTTAAATCAGACTTACCAAAACTGGGAGATGATTATAGTAGATGATGTTTCTTCTGATAGAAGTATTGAGATTATAGAAAAATATGTACGAGAAGACAATCGAATAAAACTAATCCAACTAAAAGAAAACTCAGGTGCCGCAGTAGCTAGAAATACAGCTATAGAAGAAGCAAACGGAAGGTTTATAGCTTTTTTGGATAGTGATGATCTTTGGACTAGTGATAAGCTTAAGAAGCAGATTGATTTTATGATTAAAAACGATTATGATTTTACTTACACAAACTATGACTTAATAGGTGAAGATAATATCAGATATGGGAAAACATTTGAAGCTCAAAAAGAAGCTACTTATTCAGGTCTTTTAAAAACATGTACAATAGGATGTTTAACAGCTATTTATGATACAAAAGATATAGGTAAAATATATATGCCTTTAATAAGAAGAAGACAAGATTATGGTTTATGGCTTAGAATCTTAAAAATTGTTCCAAAAGCATATTGTCTTGAAGAATCTTTAGCTATTTATAGAAAAAGACAAAATTCTATCTCTAGTAATAAAAAGAAAGCAGCTCATTTTCAGTGGAAGATATATAGAGAAGTGGAAAAGCTAAATATCTTTTCTTCAATATACTATTTTGTACACTATGCAATAAATGGATTTAAGAAGTATAAATAAAAGTTTATAATAAACTATGTTATAATCAAGAGATAGAAAAGAGGAAAGAATTATGAAAAGAATTATATTTTTAAGTGTATTGTTTGCACTTATATTTAGTGGATGTAGTATGAAAGAGTATAAGCTTTTTCAATCAGATAAGAAAGAGCAAAAAAGCACTACTATTATAGATAAAGATACATATAAAGAAGAAGTTGTATTTGAAAATATCATCGCTCCTAATGATAGAGTTGATATCACAGTATATATTCAAGCCGGTCAAGGTTCACAGCAAATGACATCTATGCTTACAAGTAGAGAAACTAATGTAAGTAATGATATCCAAGAAAATATAGGATTACTAGTAACTCAAAAAGGAACAGTAAGACTTCCTTTAATTGGTAGTTTTAAAATCGAAGGATTAACACAAGATGAAGCTTCAAATAAGTTAATCCAAGAGTATAAAAAGTATATCAGAAACCCTTATGTTTTAGTTGAAATTAAAAATCAAAGAGTTGTTGTAATAGGTGAAGTTAAAAGCCCAGGAATCGTATCTGTAACAAATGGAACTATGAATATAATCGAAGCAATAGCAAGATCAGGAGATCTTACAGATTATGCATCTAGAACAGATATCAAAGTAATCCGAGGGGATTTAAGAGACCCGGAGATTAGAAATGTAGATCTAACAAAAATGGATGCGATATCTATGGCAAGTCTATATCTAAAACCAAATGATATATTATATGTACAGCCTGGAGAAATCAAAGGTTATAATAGACTATTCAACGATATAGTACCATTTTGGGGTATGCTATCTAGTATATTAAATCCATTTGTACAAAGAAAAACTCTTATAGATTAATAGGAAAAATATGACTAATAACCAAACAATAAACCAAATAAGCAATGATGAGATAGATTTAAAAGATGTTTTAAAAACTGTCTTTAGATATAAGTTTTCTATCATATTTATTACCCTTTTATTTATGATAGGAAGTGCAGTATTTGCATATCTAAAACCAAATATCTATTCAGCTTCTTCAACTATAGAATTAATGAATGACAAAAAATCAGGAGGTAGTACTGACTTTATGCTTCAAGCTTTTGATGGTGGAGGAGCAAATGTAAATAATGAAATAGAAGTTATAAAGTCTAGATTTTTAGCTCAAAAAGCGTTTTCTTATCTGAACTTAAAAACTAGATATTTTGCTACTAAAAACTTCAGAACTACTGAGCTTTATAAGGGTTCACCTTTTGTAGTAACTTCTAGCTTTATAGATGATTTAGCTTATGGTAAAAAGTTTATCTTAACTCCTATTGATAATGAGACTTTTAATCTAACTATTGAGCCTATATCTCCATATAGTATAAAAGGTTTACTAAAAACTACAGGTGTACTTCCTCTTAGTCCATCGGATAAGATAGTTTATGATAAAAACCATAAATATGGTGAGACTATAAACGAAGAATATTTTTCTTTACATATAGAAAAAATACATACCTTTACAAATAATGCTAAGTATAGTTTTTCTTTTATGACTGATATGGGCCTTTATAACTTTTATAAAAACAATATTTCTGTTTCACAAGTTTCTAGAAATGCTTCTATTTTAAAACTATCATTTCAAGATACTTCATCTTTAAGAGCAAAAGAGATTTTAAATGCACTTCATGATGCATATGTAGAACAAGAAGTCAACCAAAAGACAAAAGAAGCAAATCTTACTTTATCTTTTATAGATAGACAGCTTGACTCTATAAATGCTAGACTTAAAAAATCTGAAACAAAACTAGAAGATTTTAAAGAAAAAAATCAAGTAGTTGGGTTAAGTGAACAAGCTATACAAACTACTACTCAATTAAGCGAATATGAAGCTAGACTTGAAGAGATTCAAACTGAGCTAAATATCTTATCAAACCTAAATCAATACATAAGAACAAACCAAGACTTATCAGGTATTACTATTGGTTCTGTAAACTTTGCTGACCCTGCTCTTGGGTCTTTGGTAACAAAGCTACAAGAAGAAGCAAATAATAAATCTACTTTGTTGGTTGATTTTACTGATTTACATCCTGATGTGCAAAAAGCAAATCAAAATATCTCTAGACTTAAAAGATCTATTAAAGGTGCACTTTCAAACAATATCAGACAACTAAACCAAAGAAAGTCTTCATTTAAAAGTGTGATTGCAAAGTTTCATAAGTCTATTGCATCACTTCCAAAACAAGAGATAGAGCTTTCAAGGCTTACAAGACACTTTGGTATTGATGAGAAGATCTACTCTTTTCTTTTAGAGAAAAAAGCTGAAACTGCAATACTACAGTCATCTACTATTTCTAGTTCTAGACTTTTGGATGAGGCTATTGAGATTAACTATCCTATTAAACCTAAAAGAAGTATGATTGTTTTAGTTGGTATTATCTTAGGATTGATTGTAGGACTTGCTTTAGCATTTTTACGAGAGTTTATGAACAATACTGTTAAAAACTCTGATGAGATTGAAAAGCTTAGTTCTATTCCTATTTATGGAGTTATTCCACAAAATAAAAATAGAAAAACTGATAAAATTGCAGAAGAATCATATAGAGCTATACGAACAAATCTACAGTTTTTACCAAATCACAATAGCAGTCAAATTATATCTATCACTTCTTCTGTATCAGGAGAAGGAAAGACTACTATATCTGCAAATCTTGGAAAAATACTAGGACAAGCTAATAAAAAAGTTGTAATTTTAGACTTAGATTTAAGAAAGTCAAGTTTACATAATGAATTTGGCATTCCAAACAATATCGGTGCTTCAAACTACTTAACAGATCAAAATACGCTTGAAGAAGTTACGAATCATATAGCAGATACAAACGTAGATGTTATCACAACAGGTACATTACCTCCTAATCCTTCTGAATTAATATTAACTGATAAGATGAAAGATTTTATAGCTATATTAAAAGAAAACTATGACTATGTGATTTTAGATACACCTCCTGTAGGACTTGTAACTGATGCCTTGATTCTTATGAACTACTCTGATATTGTTTTACTTGTAACAAGAGCTGCTTATACTAGAAAAGAGTTTATTAAAAACCTTGATAGATTATCAAAAGAGCACAATCAACATTCATTTGGAATGATTATAAATGGTGTTGAAATTGGTGAGAAATATGGATTTGGATATGGTTCTAGTTATGGATATGGTTATGGAAATAACAAATACTATAAGAATAGATAAGAAGAGTTAAACTCTTCTTATTTTTAAACTGCCCTCTTCTAAAGATAAGCGTTTTTTATAATATTTTTTTCTTCTATTGTTTTAAAAATCTTTGAGTTAATACTTTTTTCTAAAGCTTCTACATAGTTAGGTCTATGAGTATCACTTCCTACAAAATCTACTAAACCATTATCAATCAAATACTTCACTGCTACTTTTGTCTTTTTTCCATAGAACGCATCTGTTGAGTTTACATTTATCTGAAATAATAGCCCTGCTTCTTTTATCTTGTGGTATTTTTCAGGACTTGCTGCAAAATATGCATATCGTTCTGGATGTGCTAGGATTGGCTTATAACCAGCTTTTAAAAGCTCATATATAGTCTGCTCTATTCCATATACAGGTGTAGTGTATGATAGCTCAAAAAGTATATGATTGTCACCAAAGGTAAGAAGCTCTTTTTTTCTAATAAGCTCAATAAAATGCTCATCAAAAAAGTACTCACTTGCAGCTTGGATAGGCATATCAATATTTTGTTTTTGAAGCTCTACTTGAAGTTCTTCTAAGCCATTTAAAATAATATCTCTATCATTTGGAAATCTATGTGACATAATATGTGGAGTTGTAATAAGTTTTTTGAAACCTAGGTTTTTTAAAGATTTTATCATCTCTATACTTTGCTCCATAGATTTGGAACCATCATCAATACCTGGAATTAAGTGGGAGTGTAAATCAGTAGTGTAAAAGTCTGGGACTTTTGGGTCGGTTTTTTTGAAGTTATTAAATAGTTTTGAAAACAATTTATTTTCCTTTTAAAAACATTAGGCTTTTTAAGCCTAATGTTTAAATATTTTCTACAGTTACTGTATCTTCAATAAGAAGTTTTAAAGATTGGTCTTCTTTATTTGAATAGTAAACATTAAAGCCATCTTCTTGATATGGTGTAGTATCAGCATTCATAGCTTGTGTCCAGTTTTGTTCAGCATCTAACTGAATCTTATCTGCATCATCACCAAATATTTTAAGTGTATTATCTTCATCTGTTAATGAAATAAATTCATCAAGTGTAAAGTTACTTAAAATATGTGCAGAATTATCATCATTTGACATATCAATATTTTCAATATTGTAAACAGATACATTAGCTAGTAACGATCCTAAGTCTAAATTAGCATCTTCTTCACTTAAATCAAGTGTATCATTACCATCAAGTGCATCTATGTATTTTGCATCTGCATAATCACTTAATACAATTGTATCATCTTGATCTGTTAAAACTTCTGTATTATCTCCTGTTGCTGTTGTAAAGTCATATCTTCCTTCAGCATTATATGTTTGTACTTTAGTAATTACGTTTACATCATCTTCAACATTTGTAATAGTAATATCATTTGATAAAACTTGATTTACTATTTCATCTGATTCATTGTTGTTATTATCAATAGAGAAATAATACTCTGTAGGAGCATCATCTAAATATTCTGGATATTCAAAATTGTTTTCATTTGGGTCTATAACTGTTAATAATTCTTGGAAATAACCTACATTAATATTTTCCCCATAGTACCAAATACCTTGATCTTCCGTTACACCTGCAATTCCAATCTCTGTAGTTAAGATTTCTCCATTTTCTTCTTTAAATGCAACTTTATTAACTCCTGTGATTTCAACTACTAAATAAGTTTGATTATCTATTGTTTCCTCAGTCCAGCTTCCATCAACAGTTAGTTGAGTATATGTATTATAAACTGAACCATCATCATTTAGTTTATATGAAGAAGAATTTTCATCTAAATATACTGATGTATAGCTATCTACATCAAAAAGTTGGTTTTTAAACTCTGTTAAAGTTGTAGCATTTTCAGTCCATTCAGTCCACCAATCATCAGTACTATCTACTGTTGGAACTATTAAATCTTTAAATGTCACTTCAACTTGATATAAACCATCAGTAGATACATCTACTCCATTGATATTTGTTACTTGTTTTGCTTCACCAAATACCAACTCATCTGTACCCCATAGACCCGAAGCTTCTAGGTTTCCAGTAGTACTATTAAGAGTGATACTTATATTTGATATTTCAGGTTCAGCCTCTCCTTCGTATGCTGTATCAACTAATGTACCATTATCAAAAGCAAGTTCTTCAACATAATAGTCATCATCTTCAAAACCAAAATCAAATAGTGTTTGAGTGCTAGTAAGAGTTGGTGTTGTAAAAGTATTATCTTCTGATCCTGATGTTAATACAAGTCCATCATATGTAAGATTTACATTTTCTGGTTGAGTTGCTACTTGAGCTTTTATTGTATTACCTGCAAATTCTATAGTAGAATCAGCTGTTGCACCATCTACAAAAATGTTTAATGCTCTTACATAGTTTGTGTCTTTAATGTTTGAATCTAATACTAATGTTCTTTCACTAGCAATAGTATTTTCAGAAAGTTCAGAGTTTATATATAGAGAATTATCATTGTTTTCAGGATCAGTATAAGTATTGTCTTCTGAAATATCTAAAGTTATTGACACTTCAGCAGGGTCACTAATAGCTCCTGATGAATCTTGAACACTGTAATTAAATGATACTTCAACATTATAATCAGGATTAATATTTGCAAAAGCATCATTTGTAACTGTATAAGAACCGTTTGGATTTACTACAACTACTGTATCTGTAATAAATGTTTCTACTCCTGATGTATCTGTAACTTTTGTTTGGATGCTAGTAGAGTCAAGTAAATAGACAAAAGAATAATCACTCATATCTGCATCTATTGTTAAGCTTGTTAATAAATCATTTGTTAATTCTTCAGCAAATTCTGCTCTTGCTGTCTCTTGGATTAAAGAAGAATCAAAACCTGCACTTTCTAAAATATTTGAAATAATAGATGTTCTAATCTCATCAATTTCAATCATATTTTCATTTGGTAAATATGAGGCAATCATATCTGAAACTAATGCATCAAAATTTGTATTAACTGTATCTCCAAATAATGCTACTAATTCTGCTTTATAAGCATCAAGTTCAGTTGAAAATTGTGTTTTTATTTGAGTTTCTATAAATGAAACTATAGAACTATTTAACTCTTCTTGTGTCATAGTAAATACTGAGTCAACTTCTGTTTGGATATCTGCAATCGTATTATCAAGTTGAGATTTAATAGATACACTAACTGCTGAAGGATCAGCTAATAAACTTTCTGGTGAAATAGTACTCATAAAGTTTGTTAAATCAGTTTTTATTGCTTCTAATTCACTGAAGTCCATCGTTGAAATATCTACACCAAAATCTACTAATGGATTATCAATAGCTGATGTAATAGTATTTGAATCTATTTCTTGTATTGCTGTGATTAATGTATTTACTGATGTTGTTAATGTATCTGGTAAATTGTCAAAGATAATCTCTTCTATTGAAAGTTCAAATTCAACTATAACTTGATCTATAATATTTTGTGCACCTGCTGCTAGATCATATCCTGGTGTTAAAGCATTGTTCATTAGTGCAGTTACAGAAAATTGAATAGCATTAAATTTAGGTTGATAATCATTAATATATTCATCAATATCAGTTGGTCTTACAACTCCTAAAGATTCCAATAATTCTGTTGTGAATTCACCTGGGAATGATGTTATATCACTTGATAGAGCATCTACTTCTTCAGATAAAGATGCTTCAATAGCTTCTAGTTTTTCAGCTGTTACACTTGCATCATAAATATTAAATAAATTAAGAGCAAAAGCTTCTAATAAATTACTAGATTCTTCTGGTGTTGCTTCTATATTTGCTAATAATGTTGTAACTTCTTGTGTTAACTCTGTAGTTTTACTTGTATCTTCTAATTGTGTTTCTATTGCTGTTACAATATTTTCAACTAGTCCATTTACTTTTGCTAATAATGTATTTTGGATAGTTGTTATACTTGTTTCAATTTCAGTTAAATCATTTGGTGTTACTGATGAATTAAAAGTTGTAAATAAACTTGCAGTAAACTGTTCTACTGTAATAGCTCCTGACATAAGTTGATTAACACTTGCTGTTAATTCTGTTGTGTGTGTAGTATCATCTAATTGAGTTTCAATAGCATCTACTATATCTGTAGGTAAACTATCAATTTTTGCTTGAACTTGAGATTCTATTGTACTTGTAATAGTTGTAATATCTGTTTGAATATCTGTTAAGTCTTGTGTATTTACAGAAGAATCAAATAGTGTAAATAAACTTGCAGTAAACTGTTCTGTTGTAATAGTACCTGCTATAAGTTGATTAACACTTGCTGTTAATTCTGTTGTGTGTGTACTATCTTCTATTTGTCCTTCTATTGTAGTTACGATATCCGATGATAATGTAGCTGTTAAAGTATTAATTGTTGTTTCTAATTCACTTATTTGAGCACCAGCTGAAGCTAGAGCAATAGATATTTCAGAATTAGGGTTAGCTAAATCAGCAGGATTAATAATAGTTCCACCTAATGCATATGCTTGCATTACATTTTGAGCAAAGTTATTATTTGCATCAGGGTTTTCCTCTTCAAGTTCTGTTAAGAATGTACTTATTGCAGTAACTAATGAAGCTTGATCATATGTTCCTGTGATATTTGTAATAATTGCAGTAAACATATCTGATGGTAAAGCATCTGTTGCATTTGAGATATTAGTTTCAAGATTAGTTTGTAAAGTTGTAATAGCATCTTGAATACTTACTAAATCTGTAGGCGTTACACTTGCATCAAATGTTGTAAATAATGAAGTCCCAAATGCTTCTAATAGTGTTTGTGTTTCTGCTGGTGTTGCATCTTCTAAAGATGATATTAAACTAGTAACATCATTTGTTAATTCTTCTGTTTTTGATGTATCACCTATTTGTGTTTCTATTGCTGTTACAATTGAAGGAATAGCTGTAGCTGCTAAAGTTACAATATCTCCTTCTAAGTTACTAATAGTTTCAGAAATAGTTTCTAAATCTCCTACTGTAACACTTGCATCAAATGTAATAAATAAACTTTGAGCAAAAGTTTCTAATAATTGAGTTTGATTTTCAGGTGTTGCTTGAATATTTGCTAGTAGTGTCGTTACATCACTTGTTAATTCATCTGTTTTAGATGTATCATCTATTTGTGTTTCAATAGCAGTAACTATATCTGATACAAGAGAGTTACTTGAATCTTCTAGATCTTGTTGTATTGCTTGGATTTGTACTGAAATAGATTCTAAGTCATTTGGTGTTACTGATGATTCATAGATATCAAATAGTGAAATACCGAATGTTGTTGACAATTCTTGAATTGAATCACCTGATACAAATGTTTCTTCTGCTCCTGATACAAAAATAGCAATTGCATCATCTAGTAATCCTTCTTGCTCTTCACTTAATTCACCTAATTGCTCAATAACACTTGCTTTGACAGTTGCAGGTAAGGCATTTCTTTTATCTTTTAAATCATCTACAAGTACGTATAAAGGATCTGTGATAGCTGTAAGAGAAGCTAAAACATCTTGATTATCTAAACCTAATGAATTAAAAGTTAATGGCAATAACTCTTCTGTATTTGTAGTTGGTGTAATATTAATCTCTAAGTTATTTACAATATCGTTTCCTATTGAAGTACTTAACTCTACAGGATTAATAGTTTCTGTATTACTTACAAGTATTGCTGCTTTTGCACCAGGTAAAGCTCCTTCAAAAGAAACTTGATTTGTCTCTCCTGATACTTCATATCTTAACTCAGGAGCTATTGGAGTGTCATTTGCTCCTGTGATATTAATAGAAACAGTTTCTGTTGTACTTTGTCCTGTCATATTATCAGTTGCTATATAATCAAATGATATTATTGTAAGATCATTTCCAAAATCTAAAATATCAAAATCACCAACTAGTGAATAATTTCCTGATTCATCAAATTCTATTTCATAGTCAGTAATCATTGGGTTATTTGAAGTAATATTTGAAATTGCAAAAGTATGAGTATCTGTAGTATCAGCATCGCTTACTTCTAATTTACCTGTATGAATACTAACTCTTCCGTCTGACTCTGGAACTACTACTTGAACATCTGCAATAACAGGTAAGTCATTTACTGGGTTTATTTCTATAGCAACTGTTTTTGTAACCGTATCACCTTTATCATCAGTAACTACAACTGTTATAATATCTGATCCAAAAATATTTTCATTTGGTGTATATGTAATCTCACCATTTGCTATTGAAGTTGTTCCTTTTGTTGCTGTTGCGATTACAGATTCAACTGTACCATCACTATCACTAGCTGCAAATGTAATAGTAGCATCTTCATCTTCATTTGTACTAGCTGTTGAAACAATAGTTAATTCTGGTAGTTCATTTACTTCATTAACAGTTACATTTACTGTTTTAACAACAACTGCACCTCTATCATCAGTTGTTGTAACTGTAATTGTATCACTACCTGTATAATCTGCTTCAGGTGTATAAACAACATTGTTTCCTACAATATTTGCAGTACCGTGTAAAGCTTCTGCTATAGTTGTAACACTTCCATCAATATCACTAGCTGTAAAAGAAATCTCTTCTATAGTATCTTCTAACATAGTAATAGTACTTATGATTTCTAATGTTGGTATTTCATTTACATCATTTACATTAATATCTATAGTTTTTTGTACTGTTTGATTATCATCATCTGTTACAGTAACTGTTAAAGTTTCTTTTCCAGCAAAATCAGCATCAGGGATATATGTAATAGTTGTAAAAGTATCATTTAATGTAGCTGTACCATTTTCAGCACCTGTAATAGTAACTGTGTATTGACCATCAACATCAGCTGCTGTAAATTCAATAACTTTTTCACCATCTTCTTCCATACTTACTGTTGAAACAAGGTCTAATGTTGGTGCATCATTGATATCATTTACTGTTACATTTATAGTCTTTTCTATAGTTACATTATCAGAATCAATTAAAGTGATAACAATAGTATCAGATCCATTGAAGTTTTCATTTGGTGTATATGTTAATTGGTCATCTTCTATTGAAACTTCACCGTTTGTAGCATTTGCTACTAATGAAGAAATTCCTTCTACATCACTTGCTGTAAATGTGATTGTTTTTACATCATCTTCATCTACTGTCATAGTAGAATCTACAACTAATACAGGAAGATCATTTTCAGATGTAATTGTAAGTGTAATAGTTTTTATTGTTTTTGCACCATCATCATCTGTAGTTGTAACAGTAATTGTATCTGAACCAAAATAGTTTTCACTTGGTGTATATGTGATTTTATTTGTATTAGTATCTACTGATACTGAACCATTTAAAGCTTCTGCTGTTGTGTCTACAATAGAACCATCAATATCGGCTGCATCTGAAGCTACAAATGCGATTTCAGTAACTGTATCTTCAACTAAAGTTATTTCATTAAGCACTTCTAAAGTTGGTGCATCGTTGATATCTGTAACTGTAATAGCTATAGTTTTAACAACACTTCCACCTAAATCATCAGTACTTGTTAGAGTAATAGTATCTGTTCCATTAAAGTTTTCATTTGGTGTGTATGTAACTTGATCACCTGAAACTAATACTGTACCATTTGTAGATGTTGCTGTAGTTGATGCTATTGTTCCATCTATATCAGAAGCTGTAAATGTAATACTTACAGAATCATCTTCATCAACTGTTGCACTTGAAACTACTTCTAATGTTGGTAAATCATTTACACTATTTACTGTAACTGCTATAGTTTTTGTAGTTGTTGCTCCATCATTATCTGTTGAAACTACTTTAATTGTATCTACACCATAAAAGTTTTCATTTGGTGTGTATACTATCTCATTATTAACAATTTCTACAGAAGCATTTAATGAAGATACTGTTGTTAAATCTACAGTTCCATCAATATCTGATGTAGTAAATACAATAGTTTTAGAACCATCTTCATCTAATGTAATATTTTGATTTGCAATCTCAAGAGTTGGTGCAAAGTTTTTACCAATTACTGTTAATGTAACAGGAATTTCAGCACTAACTGTTAAATCTTCAGCAGTTCCTGTGTAGTTAAATGCAATATCAATATCATCTGAATTATCTAATTTAGTAAATGATTTAGAAGAAACTGTGTATGTTCCATCTGTATTTACTTCTATTGATAATAATTCAGCTGCATCTAGTTGTACTAATGTTACTTCATCGATGTTCATAACTAAGCTATTTGCATTTGTTATTGCATTTATAGCTTCATATAATTCATTTGTATTATTTGTAAATGTTAAAACAACTCCATTTGCAAAAGAGTAAGTTTCTGCATTTTCAATACTATTTAATACACCTGAATAAACACTATTTATAGTTGGAGAATCTAATAAGTCAGCTTCTTGGATAATAGGTGCTGCTAATGCTTCTTCAACAATTACATTTCCTATAGTTTTAAGTTTTGCAAGATCATCTATTTCAACTTCACTATAAACTGTTTCGATTAAACCATTATCTTCAATATCATTTTCAATATCTTCTGCAACCATTTGAATTTGAGCTAATCTTTCAAATCCATCTGCATTATCCATTGCTTTATTGATATTTGTTGTTACATCAACAATATCTTGTTTATCTTCAAAAACTATACCGTTATCATCTTGTACTGTTTGCATAACTTCTTCAATATTTGAAGTATTAGTTAAGTCTATAGTTTCATCTCTTACAATAATATCAAGTATAGAATCAATAGCTTGTAAAGAAGCTTCTTCTTCTGAAACCTCTCCATCAGTAGTTTTTTCAACTGCTTGAGCTGTTTGACTCATAATATTTACGATTTGAACAGCAACTGATTGAACTTCTAATGCAAGCTCTTTTTCAGCATCACTTGCATCTTCATTTGATATTGTTTCAAGTGGATCAAAGTTTAAAATATCAACACTACTATCTATTCCTAATGAACTTTTAACTAATGCTGTTGCTTCTTCTAGACTTAGAGTATTTCCATCTTTGTTTAATAACTCAGCTACTAATGTAGTTAAAGGTGTAACCATTTCTGAACCTTCAGGTGCTGTAAATGTACCTTCAAATGCAAGACCTGTAGAAATATCTGTACCACCTGTTACAACTAAAGGACCTGATCCTCCAATTAGTGTAAAGTCACCTTTTGCATCAGTTGTAGTTTTAGCTTCACCTTCATTCCATATTCCATCATTATTAGCATCTGCAAATACTGTAGCATTCGAGATATAACCATCTGAAACTGTAGAGTTTATAATATTATCTGCGATATCTAGTGACACTGTTACAGGAACTGAATTACTATTTGATGCATCACTTCCATTATTTAAAAAATAATTAAATGAAACTTCAACTGTCCATAAACTAGAAAGATCATCAAAATCTGAGTTTGTAATAGTATAAATACCATCATTTTTACTAGAATCTATTGTAACAGTTGTTTCAGCTGTAACTGCATTTTCTACAATATCACCATTTTCATCACGAACTATTGTAACTACATCTACACTATCATCAATAAAATAGTTTAACGTTGCTATGTCTGATAAATCCTCATCCATACTTAATCTATCATATAAATCTTGAACCATATTCTCAGCAATAACATCTCTTGAATCTTCTTCTAGGAAACCTTTATCTAAGCCTACTTGTTCAAAGATGTTTTCTAATGCACTACTTTTTAGGTTTTCAATACTTACATCTTGTAATGGTTCTTCTGTTAATCTTTCTACAGTTTCTAAAATAAGATCATATAAAGTATTATCACCTAATTCATCAAGAATAGCATTTGTTAAAGAGATGTTTATTGCTTCTTTTAATTCTTCTGTTGTTTTATTGTTTAAAACATCATCTAATACAGTATCAACTGATTCAAAAGCTACATCTAAACTATCTTTGAAGAATGTTTTTATTCCATCTGGATCATTTGCTAAATCTGAAAGAGTAATATCTTTTGCAAAAGTTACTACATCACTAAGAACTGTTGCTAGGATTCCATTTATATCTAAATTATTTAGATCTATTCCTAGTTCTGTTAATAAAGCGTCAACATCTAATAAACTTTGTGGATCTAGTGTAACTAACGTTTCTAAAGCATCAAAGTTATCTAATAATTCTAGTAAATAATCTGCTTCTATTATTTCCTCAGGTTTTAATATAAATAAGTCTTTAATATCATCTATTAAATCCTTAATTCCAGAAGTTAATTCCTCATTTGTAAAGTCAGGTGCTTGTGAAATAAAAGTTGCTACTTTTGTATTAAGTGTACTAAAACTACTTGCATAAGCATCTATCGTATGCTCAGTTGCATATTCAATACTATCTACTCCGATAACACTAAGTAAATCATTTGCAAGTTGAGAAGGTAAAGATGAAACTGATTCTGCAAAATCTGTTAAGTCGTTATTTTCATCTATATTTTCAACTAAATTATTTTGATTTGCAAATAGTGTTGATACATCTATAGCGAAGTCTGTTAATAGTGTATTTTTAGCAGAAGCATCTGCTTTTCCATAATCTATTAATAATGTATTTACTAATTGAGATAATTGAGTAGTCTTACTTGTATCTGCTGCATCTCTTTCAATAATAGCTACAACTTTTGCAACAGTAAGAGGAAGAGAGTTTTGGAATTCTTTCATAGTATTATATAAAGCAAATGCATCAATATCATCAACTGAAATATCAACACCGTTTCCTAAAACACTATCTAGTAATGCTGTTTGTAATTCTGTGATATCAACTATATTTGAAATACCATTTGATGTATCAATATTTTCATTTACTGTTTTAAACATTTTATAAATATATGATCCAGGAAGTGCTCCATCGTATGAAGTAGAACCATTTTCAATCGTACCTACTGTTGATGTTTGCTCTATTGCTACAGGTATATCATTTACACCTACTACTGTAAATGTTGTTGTTCCAGTATTTGAATCAACAGTTCCATCATTTGCTGTATAATCAAATGAAATTTCAATACTATCTGTTTCTTTCATTGTATTAAATAGTGGAGACACTACTTTGTATTCACCATTATCATCTAATGAAATCGTTAATAATCCTGCTGTTTGTAAGATTTGAACGCCATTTGTAGGAACTTGAATTATCTCTTCGTCAACTGTACTTGATTCTGTAGTACCTGATAATAAGTCACTTGCTAAATCTTTAATATAAGATAAACTAAGCGCAGAGTCTGTTCCTGATAATTGTTCAAATAATGTAATTAAATACTTGTTTGAACTAGTCACTTCTAATCTTACATCTCCTAAAGATAAAGTATGCGTATCATTAGTATCTACATCACTTATTGTAATTTGTCCTTCATAAACTGCATTTTCAAATGGTAGATTAAATGCTGTTCCTAAATGATCTAATAACACAATATTTAAATTTTCTTGAGTCATAATTTCACTTAATGGTGCAGGACCTGAATAATCAGGAATTGAAGCATCAATAGTAAGTGTATCATCTACTTTTGTTATCGATACATCAATATCATCTTGAGATACAGTACTTAAAGCTGAAGAAATCGCACTTTTGATTTGACTTTCTAAATTTAAAGAATCAAATAAAGACACTATTGTTGAGTTTGAAATAACAAAAGAAAAATCTGTAGCATTTATATCAACAGATACTGATTCTAATAAAGTACTATCAGCAGCAGTTAAAGCATCTTCACTAATAGCATCAGTAATAGTTTCAGATGAAACTGTAGGTGCATCATTTACTGGGTTTACTGTCACATTTATAACTTGTGTTGTAGTTCCACCATTTATATCAACTACTGTTAATGTTACTGTTGCATCTCCATTAAAGTCTGCTGTTGGAGTAAATTCGATATCACCGTTTGTATTTATAATTGCTGTTCCATTTGTAGCTGTTACACTTGAATTTAATGTGTCATTTTCTGCATCTGTTGCTGTAAATGTAATTGTTTTTATATTATCTTCATCTACTGTTTGTGTCGCGATTGGAGTAATAACTGGTGCATCATTTAATTCATTTACTGTCACATTAATAACTTGTGAAACTATTTCTCCGTTTCCATCATCTACTGTTAATGTTACTGTTGCTGGTCCATTATAATTTGTGTTTGGAGTAAATGTAATAACATTTCCTAAAACTGTTGCTGTTCCATTTGTAGCTGTTACACTTGAGTTTAATGTATCACCGTCTACATCTGTTGCTGTAAATGTAATTGTTTTTTCATTATCTTCATCTACTGTTTGTGTTGCGATTGTTTCAATAACAGGTGCATCATTTACTGGGTTTACAGTCACATTTATAACTTGTGTTGTAGTTCCACCATTTCCATCAGTTACGGTTAATGTGATTGTATCTGTACCATTGTAATCTTGATTTGGTATATATGTTATATCATTTCCAGCAATTGATACTGTACCATTTGCTGCTGTTACACTTGAACTTAATGTATCACCATCTATATCTGTTGCTGTGAATGCAATTGTAATAGAACCATTATCCTCATCAATTGTTTGAGTAGCTATTGGCGTTATTGATGGGGCATTATTTCTATCAGTTGCTTGATTTTGTGTATCGTCTTCATTATTATCACCTGCTAGAGTTGCTTCTTCAGATTCTTCTACTACTATAGCATTAGCAATTCCTGCATTTTCATTATTATTTTCTTCTTCCGTTTCATCTTCAACATCATCAGGAGTTGAAGCACTATCTGAATTTGTATTTTGTTGACCAGGACCTGCTGCTGCAGCTTGTGTTGCACTTGCTAAATCTGTAATACTTCCCACTATACTTTCCATACCACTTGGAAGAACAGATGTCATTTCAACTAAAGTAAATCCATCATTTTGAGCAAGAAGAGCAGTCATATCTTTTAAAATTAATTCTAAGATATTTCCTTCTTCATCAGTAAATTCTATTTTTAAATCGTCTTCAACAAGCTCTGAAACATATTTTGTTCCTGTTGGAATTTTAATCTTAATCGTATTATTTAATACTAAGTTATCTAGCGTTAATGATTTTTTACCATTTACTGCAACAATTTTTGATAAATCTATTTCTTGACCATACTTTACAATTGAAACCATTCTATAATCCTTGGTGTTTAGTTTGTATTTTATTATTAAATATTATCTCAAAAATGGTTACAAAATAGTTTCTTTTTTTTCTTTTAATAATATTATATGATATAATTAAATATGAATTTAAGTTTAAAAAAATTATTAAAAAAACTCACTATATTATATGTTACAAATAAAGAAGAAGATTACAAAAAAATAAATAATATATTAGAAATATTTTTTCAAAAAATCATATATTCAAACAATGAAAAAGATGCTCTTTCAATATATAATAAAATATTCCCAAGTGTACTACTTGTAGATGTAAATTTAGATGATTCAAATGGTATTGAACTTATAAAAAAAATAAGAAAAAAAAATAAAACTATTCCTATTTTAGTAATAACAAAAAATAAAGAAGTGAGTAATTTAATAGAAGCTGTTAAACTTAATCTTGTAGATTATTTACTTAAACCTATTGATATAAATAAATTAATTTTTTCACTTAACCAAATAGCAAAAATAATTTTAAATAGTGGGGATATAAATACTAGTATTAAAAATAATATAAAATACAATTATATAGAAAAAACTATTATTAATAATAGTAATAAAGAAGTTTTAACAAAAACAGAAACTAGATTTATTGAGTTACTTCTTGCTAATAAAGATAAAATAGTATCAGTTGAAGAAATAAAAAGAGTTATTTGGGGAAATAAAGAAGTATCTGAGTCTGCTTTAAAATCTCTTTTAAATAGGTTATCAAAAAAGATTGGAAAAGATACCATAACAAACTCTTTTGGAATTGGTTATGGCATTATAAGTACTTAAATAAATATTTTATTTATTTAGTTTTTCTACTATTTTGATTAAGTAGTTTGCAGAATTAACTGCACTTGATTTTAAGAACTCATCAAAATCAAAACCTGCATCCATATCAGCACTATCAGAAATAGCACGTAATACAAAAAATGGCACATCTAAAGCGTCACATACAACTGCAACACTAGCACCTTCCATTTCTAAGGCATCAGCTTTAAAAGTCGATTCTATAAAATCTTTACGTTCAGTTGAATGAACAAACTGATCACCTGTTGCAATTGTTCCTTCTATTACTTTAAGATTATTTTCATTTGCTACTTCAACTGCGATATCTCTTAAATTTTTTGAAGTTTCTACAAAAACACTTCCACCTGGAACAAAACCATTTGGATGTCCAAAAGCAGTAATATCTAAGTCATGTTGACATAATTTATCAGCTATAATTAAATCACCAATTTTAAGATCAGGATTAATAGCACCTGCAACACCTGAAAAAAGTAATGTATCACATCCAAACTTCTCAATCATAGTTGTAGCTGTTAAACTAGCAAAAACTTTTCCTATTTTTGAATATGCAATTACAATATCTAAACCATTATGATTTACTTCATAATATTTATTATTTGCAAATTCCACTACATTTACGTTTTTAAAGTGAGCTAAAAGAGGTTCTATTTCCTCTTCCATTGCTCCCATAATTGCTAATTTAGTCATTTAATGCCTCAATTGTTTTTTCTAATGATGCAAAATCACTTACATTTAATGTAGGCACTTGTTTACAAATTTTTCTGTTTAAACCTTTTAATACTATTCCATTTCCAAATTCAATAAATGCATCTACTTTTGTATTTGCTAATATTGATTGCTTATATTTTACAGGTGATGTAAGCTGAGATGATAATAAATCAATTGCTTCATCTTTTGTTGAGTAAGCTTCTGCAGTTACATTTGAAATAACAGGAGAGAATTCATCTTTTAAGTACTCTTCTAAATATGGCTTTAAGTTCTCAACCGCAGCTGTTAACAATTCACAATGAGAAGCTACAGACATGTCTAAAACAATAGCTCTTTTTGCTCCTGCTTCTTTAAATGTATCAACTAATGATTCTAAATCAGCTTTAATACCTGCAAGTACAAGTTGTCCATCCATATTATAATTTGCTGGCCATACTTGTTTTCCTGCATTTCTTTGCTCTTCACAAATATTTTCTACAGCTTTATCATCCATTCCAACAAGTGCCATCATCCCAGCACCACCATTTGAGCATGCATCAAGCATAAATAAACCACGTCTATGTACTAATTCAACTGCATCTAAATAATCAAGTGCTCCAGCAGCTACTAATGCTGAAAACTCACCTAATGAATGTCCTAAAACAAATGCAGGTTCAATATCAAACTTTTCTTTAAAAATTGCATTTGCAATTGAACTTACTAATAAAATTGCAGGTTGTGTAAATTCAGTTTTACCTAAGTTGTCATTTTCTGTAAATAGTAATTCTTCAAAATTAATTCCTAAACGCTCACTAGCTTTTGAAATCATTTCTTTTGCAATATCACTATTTTCAAAAAAATCTTTTCCCATTCCAACAGTTTGAGAACCTTGTCCTGGAAAAATAAAAGCAACTTTTTTCATCATAATACCTCGTATAATTAAATTTTTAAATCTGTAGTTTATTTCAAAACTATTTGTTAAAGTTAAAGTTCATAACCCTAAAAAATAGTTTTGCCCAAGTGTAGAAATACACTCGGGCAAAGTTGTAATATATATCTTATGTTTATCTAAACATTTTGCTAACCTAGCAACTACTAATTACAACCACATCCACCAGACTGAGGTGCAGATTCAGAAGAACCTCCACCACAACATCCGCTACTCATTGCAGCCATTCCACCAACAACACCAGTTTGAACTTCTTCTTCACTAGCATCTCTTAAAGATAAAATTGTTACAGAGAACATTAAAGTTTTACCAGCCATTGGGTGGTTATAATCAATAGTAACTTCTTCGTCATTAAATGATTTAACTAAAACTTGAACAGTTTCACCTTGCTCACCAGTTCCATATAATGACATACCTTCAGCTAATTCAATACCAGCAAATTGCTCTTTTGGTAATGTTTGAACAGCTTCTTCATTGTACTCACCGTATCCATCTTTTGGTTCAACTAAAACATCTGCAGATTCATTTGCAGCCATTGTTTCAACTTTTGCTTCTAAACCTGGAATAATTTGACCTTTTCCTGTAATAAATTCTAAAGGTGCTTGACCTAAATTAGTGTCTAACTGATCACCAGTTTTAGCATCTTTAAGATTATATTCTATACCTATAACTTTATTTGACATAAATGTTCCTTTTTATAATTTTTTATAATTTTGATAAGTTTTTCTTTGCTACTTTAGACTCAGATGAATCTGGATAAAGATCTATTAAAGTACTGTAAAAGCTTCTAGCATTTTCTTTATCTTTTATCTTTTCAAACGAGATAGCACTGTGCAATAATAATGTAGGCATATAAGCTGCTTTATCATAAAGAATAGCAGATTTTTTAAAATGATTTATTGCAAGATCATATTTCTTTCTTACATACCACATTTCAGCTAGGTAATAATTACCCTCAGCTGGTTTATAGTTTGCTTCTACAAGCGCTTCAAACTTTGGAATTGCTTTTGTAAAAAATCTCTTTTTATAATCTTCTTTTGCACTTGCTGATAGTGCAGGTTTATTAGAAAGATCAATTCCTTTAGATTTTTTTTCCACGCTTATTGAAGAAGTTGAAGTTTCCGAAGTTGAAGTTGATTTAACTCCAACAGCTTTTTTCAATGCTTCAAATTCTGCTCTTGTTACAAACTGATTCATATTAGTTTTTAATTCATTTTCTGAAATATATTGAGAATTGATTTTATTAACTAATTTAGATAGTTTTGAAACTGCATGTTTTAAAGTAGAAATACTTTTTTTAACTTCTTTATCTGTCTCTTCTTTCATATTTAAAAGTTGTTCTGAAACGTTTTTAATTTCTTCTGTATCAGTACTATTTTTAGTAGCCATATCAGAAGACAATTCAACTTTTTCCATGATTTCATTCATTTTTAAAACTGTAGAATTTAATTTTGAAGAATCACCTTCATAAATTGATTCAAGACCTTCTATTCTTTTGTTTAAAGAATCAATTAGTAATTTAACATCACTTACTTTTGAAGTAAGTGTGTTTAATTTTTTTTGATTCTTAAGAATATATTTTTCAGAAGAGTTTAATCCGTATGGATTTTTAGCATTTAAATCACCCGCACCAAAAACTGAAACCTCTTGGGCTACAGCTATAGTGCTTGTAATTAAAAAAGATAAAATATATTTATTCATAGAATTATTTAGTAAGAGCGTGCTCTACTCTTCTATTCTTTTGCCAACAAGCAGAAGTTTTTTCAGTACAAGCTGGATTACTTTCACCTAATGTAACTAAAGTAACGTTAGCATTTACACCATTGTTGATTAAAACATCTTTTACAACTTTTGCTCTTTTTAAACCTAAAGCATAGTTATATTCATCAGTTCCCCATTCATCAGTGTTACCTGTAACTTTGATAGTAGACGCTGTATTAACTGCTGATAGTTTATTAGCATTATTCATTACTACATCTTTCATAGATGTTGTTAAGTCATACTTATCAAATCCAAAGTATACATTTTCAATTAATACTTTTTTACCGTTAATGATATAGTAAACACCATTATCAGCTTCTCCACCCATTGTGAAAGAACCATCAGTAATTTCATTGATTGTTGTTTCAGGAATCGTGTTTAAAGCAGATTCTGAATTATCAACAACTTGTTTTGGAGTATTGTCAACTGTCATGTCAACATTTTTTTCACTACAACCTGCTGTAAATAAAACAGATGCAACTAGTAAAGAGTAAATAGTAAATTTTTTCATAAATTTATCCTTAAATTAAAAATTGTATTTATTTTACAAAATCATAACTTAATTACCAATCAATTGACTGAATTCTGCCATTATTAGATGGGAATAAATACGATTTATTAAAGTTTAATCTGATTATTCCAATTGAACTAAGCCCCTTAAATGTTTTAATAAATAAAAGAGATTCTCCATCAGGAGAAAACTTTGGAAATTGATTTATTCCATTTGATGTCAATCTTTTTAAATCATCTGATTTAGTAGACATTAGATAAAGATTGAAAGATTTTTCACCTAATTCATTGTTATTATCTTTACTTGTATAAACAATGTTATCTTTATATGAAGTTGCTGAAGAGTTATTTCTACTATGATAAACTAGTTTTTCAACACCTCTTGAATTTATACTTTTTGCAAAAATATTTGGACTTCCTAATCTATCTGAAACAAATACTATTCTACTATCATCTTCAATAAACTGTCCACTAACATCAATACCACTATATGTTGTAACTCTTGTTTTCTTTGCAGTTTGAGTATCATATGAATAAATATCAGGTTGTCCAGAAGGTGATGCTGTAATTAATATTTTTGAGCCATCATCACTTACATCAGAACAAGCTATCATTCCATCAGAACTCATAATAACTTTTTTACTACTTGTAAAAATATTTAGTTTCACAAGTGTAGGTTTATCATAGTTATATGATGTGTAATAAATACTTTTTTGATCTTTTCCTGCCCATTTTGGGAAAATGTTTAAACCACCTGATATAATCGTTTTTTTATACGTTAAAGTATAATCACCAATCATAATATCAGCTTTGCCAGCTTCTTTATAAACTGAATAAATAACAAACTTGTCCATCCACTTAATACTTGGTGCTTTAAAATAATCATTAATAGATATAGCTGTTCTATGAGCTAAAAATGGGTATCGGTTCTCTCTTGAAGTTGTGAAACTTTTCTCTAGAATCATAGCTTGTGCATTTATATCATATAGTTTTGTTAATAAGCTATATCCACCTGTAGTGTTTTTAACAGCTGATAAATTTAAGTACAAATCAACATTTTCATTTGTTAATGTATTTAGATCTGGTAACTCCATATAGTTTTTATTATGTTGAATATTTAACACTTCAAAATGTCCACTAATTTCTAAATCTTTTGAAAGTAAATTTTTGATTTTACTTAGTGTAGAAATCTCAGCTGTATCATTAGCAACTGAAATAAGAATTTTTGGTAATGTATTTGCTTTTTTTACAATTTCAAGTTTTGCATCCACTGCTGCAAAAACTGAACTTATTAGAAATATTGTAATTAATAATATTTTTTTCATATTTATCCTTTTGATTTAAAGTCAACGTCAATTTGAACTTTTTTTCTTTTTTTAGGTTTAGGGTATATTATACTTTTTTGTTCTTCTAAAAAAGCTTTCAAAGAAATATCAAAGTCATTATTTCCTGAATATTTTTTAAATCTATAATCAAATCTTCCATTAACATCAATCATAACAAGAACAGTAGCTTGTAATCCATTTTCTCTAATAAGTGGAATCCATACATCAAGCATAGATGAAACTTCTGAAAAATATTCATCACTTTCTTTACTTTTACTCTTACTTGAACTTCTTACATTCGTAGTTGTTTTTTTATCATTAAGTAATTTATCAAGTTTTACATTTGAGGATTTTTTTTGTTTTTCAAATTTTGATTTATATCTTTTAGGATCAATTGATTTAACAACTTTATTTACCTCTTTTTTAGCAACATTTGTTGATTTTGTACTTACATTTGCAAATAGAGATTTTAAGTCAGGTTTTTTCTCTGCTGCTTTTGAAGCAGCTTTTTCAACTACAACTTCTTCTTTCTTTTCTATTTTTTTATCTTCTTTTTTTTCTATTCTTTTTTTATCGCTTTTTTCAACAATAACGTCAAGTTCTAAAACAGTAACTTTTGTTTGTGTAGTATATTTTTTTACAGGAGGTGAACTAATGTAGTAAACAACTAAAAAACATAGAAGAATGTAAAAAGAAAAAGATAATATACCAGATATTAAAAAAGATGAATTTTTTTGCATAAATTAACCATCTGTTACAAGTGCAACTTTAAAAAATCCGGACTCTTTTACTGATTTTAAAACAAAAATAATATCATCATATTTTAGTGATTTATCTGCTCTTATATGAACAGGAGTATTTTTGTCTTTACCATTTACAAATAGTAAAAAACTATCAGGGAAATTTGCAATATCATATTTTTTTTTATTTATAATAACTACTCTATTTTTATCAATTTGAATATCTATTTTTTTAAAATCAGAAACTTGTTTTGACTTGCTTCCTTGAGGAAGGTTTATAGATTCTTCATAATTAATTACAGGTGCAGTTACCATTAAAATTGCTAGTAAAACTAGCATAACATCAACTAAAGGGGTTATATTTAAATCTGGTTTTTGATTAAAATCATACACAAATTAGCCCTTTGCAATTAATATTTGAGATTGAGCCTTAATATAAGTATTTAATTCGTAAACTTTTCTTACAATTATTTGGTGAAAAGTATATGCAAAAATTGCCACAAAAATACCTGCAGCTGTAGCTATAAGTGCTTCTGAGATTGCAGGAGCAATAATTGAAAAAGCAACTTTGGAATGTGTTGAAAATTTTGCAAAAGATTCTAGTATTCCTACAACTGTACCGAATAAACCAATAAAAGGTGCTGTAGATGAGATAATTGCTAACCAAGATACACCAACACTAGCTTCTTTAATAATATTAAGTTCGCATGCGTGTAATAACTC
>NYWO01000142.1 GCA_002685075.1 Arcobacter sp. | reverse complement strand
TTCCGTTTACTAAATCTGCCATTGCAATTCCTTTTGTGTTTAATATGCTAAATAATCTAAGATCAAATCAAAAATGCATATTAACTCTGTCAAAATTGTGTCAGCGAAACTGTCAAACATGGCAAAATTATATAAATTTAAAGATGTATACTTCTAGATTAAAAACTTGAACCAGTATTTTATCTCAACTTACCTTTAAGTAAACCTTAAATTCATAAGAATTGCAAATAATTTACTAAATCTTATGAATAAAAGATAAACTTTTCATAAAATACTATAAAAAGTAATGGTTTATTTTTAAGCAAAAACTTTTTTTAGTAGTTTAAAAAGTAAATTAATTGAATTCTAAAATGAATTTTACTCCCGTATTAGAATTTTCTAGGCTTAATTTACCAGCAAAACTGTTCATAACTACAAGTTTTACCATATATAAACCAATACCTGTTCCTTCTGATTTTGTTGTAAAGTAAGGATCAAAGATCTTTTCTAAATCATCTTCTTTTATTCCTCCTGCATTATCTTCTATAGTTATATAGTTTTTTTCATCTTTACTATAGCAGTCTATATTTATATTTCTATTTTCTATATTTCTATGATTAAATGCTTGAACAGAGTTTGTAATAATATTTACAATAACTTGTGTCATTTCCATTTTTACACCAAGTAGGCTAAAATTGTTTTCAATATTTTTATTTATATTTACCTTGTTATTACTAGTTTGTGTGTTGATTAATGATAAACAGTTTTCAAGTGCATCTACTATTAGAAACTCTTCTTTACTTTTATTTGGATTGAAAAAACCTAAAAAGTCATCAATAGTATCAGACATATAGTGTATTTGCTTTTTTGTATTTTGTGAAAACTCTTCTATTTGCTTATCATCAAGTTCATTATACTTATATGAAAATTTAATATCATCACAGCAAAGAGATAAGATATTTAAAGGCTGTTTTAATTGGTGAGATATAAGACCTATCATCTCTCCTAAGCTTGCCATTTTTGTATTGTGTGTAATGATTTGATTTGCTTTATTTAAAGACTCTTTGGTTTCTTTATTTTCATTAAACATTTTCATATAAACTTTTAGTTTTGATACTAAAAGAACATCATCAATTGGTTTACTTATATATTCTACGGCTCCAAGTTCATAACCTTTTTTTTGATATTTATCTTTATCATATATTCCTGTAATAAATATAATTGGAATATCTTTTGTTTTTTCTACAGATTTTAAATATTTTGCAAATTCAAAACCATCTACTTCTGGCATTTGAATATCACTTAGAATTAAATCTACATCATTATTCATAAGACATTCAAATGCACTATTTGCATTATCTGATGTAAAAATATTTACATCAAAAGCGTCGTTAATTAAAAGTTCTAGTGAATAGATATTTTCTTGAACATCATCTAAAATTAGTATTGAGAATTTGTTTTCCATATCTTCTTTCCTTATATATCATTTAGTTTATTGTTTATATCAGTTTTTTTTATTTTTAATAAAATAATATCATCATTTGCAAAATTTTCAAGTAAAATTTCATTATCAAAAATTGCTATTATGTTTTCTTTTTCTTTAATATTTATGTTTTCTAATACTTCTTGTGAAATAGTAGAAAAATCTATAATCGTTTTTAATATACTATTTTCTTGGTAAATAGTAGAAAATTCATTAAAGTTATCTACTTGATGTACTTTGTATTTTTTTCCTAACTTAACAGTAAGATTGAAGAAAAATAATGGGTCACTATTAAATATTAAAATATTTTCTTTTTCTTTATTTTGATTTTTATTAAGTTTTATTTTTTCAATTTCATTTTGCATATTTATTGTTTTAGTTTTACTGTTATTATTATCATACTTATCGTTAAACTTTTTTGGAATAGTTAACTCAAAGCTAGTACCAACATTTTCTTCACTTTTAATACTTATATCTCCATTTAACAACAATGCAAGCTCTTTTGAAATAGCAAGACCTAATCCAGTTCCACCATATTGTCTTGATGTAGTTGAATCAACTTGTTTAAAACGATCAAAAATATGAGCTAGTTTTTCTTTAGGAATACCTATCCCTTCATCACTTACTATTATAATAATATTGTTATTATTATCTTTTACTTGTAATCTTATTCTTCCTTTTTTTGTAAATTTTAAAGCATTACTTAAAAGGTTTTTAATTATTTGGTTAATCCTTTTCTCATCTGAATAAATTGTAGTTATTTTAGAATCAATATCTATTTGTAAATTTAGTTTTTTTGCTTTTGCTTGTGGTAATATTGTTTCATAAATTCTTGTTATAAAATCACGAATATTTATATTTTCATTAACTAAGCTTATTTCATGCGCTTCAAGTTTTGAAATATCTAAAACGTCATTTACTAAATATAAAAGTTCACTTCCACATTTATTTATAATCTCTAGATTTTTTAGCTGTTTTTGACTTAAATTATTATCTTTGTTTTTTTGCATTACACTTGAAATTATATTTATAGAGTTTAATGGTGTTTTTAACTCATGACTCATATTTGCTAAAAAATCATCTTTTGCTTTATTAGCCTCTACTAATTCTTTTTTTTGCTCTTTAAGTAAAAGGTTTGCTTCTTTTACTTTTTGTACATTTAAACAAGACATTATGCTTATATTTAATTTTTTAATAAAGCTTTCAAACATTGAAATAAAAAAAGAACAATCAGCAGTAAGGTTTTGGCTTATAAGAGTAATACATCCATATTCTAATCTAATTATTACAATTCTTTTATCATCTTCTACAAGAGAATTTATATTTTTATTATATTCATCATAATTATTTATATCAAACTCTTTAATCTTTCCAAAGCTTGTTAATACTTTATATTTTCCATCTTCTTTAATACAATATCGTCCATATACTGCATATGTCTCACTTACAAAAGTTCTTAAAACTTCATGCATCATTTCTTTTAAATTTAGAGAATTTCCAATAGATGAATAACATTTGTATGTAACTGCTAAATTTTCAACTAACATAAGATACCTAGTACACAAGTTTTATTATAGAAGTTGATATATTCATTTCCATTATTAGCGATTTCTCCTAAAGTTAAAGCACCAAATACATCTTGTACAGGAACATGTTTTTTAACTTCTTTTAGTTCGTCTTTAAATCTATCTTCAAGAAAGATACTTCTACTAATACAATCAAATAACACAACACCTTCTAAAGCGCAAGAAGAACGACAAGCACTAGCTTTTTTCTCAACTGCCTTTAAAGCTGCTGTTCCAGACGAAGATATTAGATTTTCTTTATTTCCTTTTAATATATTAACAGTAGAATTTTGTTCTAAGTCACCTACTAAAATAATGTTTCCATCTTCATCTTTTGCTATTGGATCTCGAACTACTATTTCTTTATCAAACTTGATAATTCCTAAAGGATATGATTTTGCAAGTTCAAAAAAATTATCGTCAGTAAATTTTATTCCACTATCTTTTTCTACAATTTTTTTATAAATATCAAAAGATTTTTCAAAATTAAGTGAATGTACTATATTTTTATTAGTTGAAGTTGCTATAAAAGGTCCTTCTAAATACTCCCACCCATTTTCAACACCAACATAAAGATTTGATGTAAGTGCTAAAATTATTGCAGCATCTTGAAAAATACCTTCATTTGTAAATATAACTGGTTCTTGTTTTAGTGTTAATTTCCCTGCACCTCCACCAATTATTTCTGTATCTAAAGGTAATGATATAAATAAGGATTCTAAAAAAGGAGTGATTTTTGAACTTAATCCATCTATAACAATAGAGATAGAATCAACATCTTTATTAAAATCATTCTTAGTTAATTCGAAGTTTTCTATATCTTTTATTAAAAAAGATTCAGTTTCTTTGTCTAATTCTACAGATACTATTCCTGATTCATAAGTTTCTTCATTAAGAATTACTTGAGGGAAAATTGCACCACAAAATTTTATATTTGAGTTCTGTAGTTTACTTATTGAAAATTCTGTTCTTTCAGCAACAAATAAGAAAAACTCATTAATGTTTCCAGAAGTATGTTTTATAAACTCATCTAGTGTTTCGTAATATCCTAAGTTTTTCATTAAAGACCCTTTTTCCTAAATTATAAAAACAAGTTTAACACATAATAATATTAAAATAGTATTATTTTTATCAAAATATAATATTTTTATGATACTATGATTCGTTATAATTTCTTAAGGAGTTTAAAATGTCTAATAAAAATAATAAAATAAAGTTTCTTGATTATAAAAAAATTTTAGTTCTTACTAGTACCAATAGTAGGTTATTAAAGTTAAGTAATCTATTGGAAAATAAGATTAAAGAGATAGATTTTAATAATCAAGTTATGAGTGTGGAAGAAATAGTATTATATGATTTAATAATTGTAGATTTAAATTATTTAAATCTTGATGAATTAAATATAATATATAATAAAAATGGAATAAATATTCCAATTATTTGTATAACATCAAGTTTAAGTCAAGATATTATGCAAGTAACAAAAAATAGTTCTGTTAAAAATGTATTAATAGATGATGTTCAATTAGAACAAATTTATTTATATATTACATTAGCATTAAATGATAAAAAAAAGATGCACTTAGAAGATCATCATACTTATGATTTAGATAATTCTAAATTATTTTATAAGTTACAAGAAATAAAACTAACTAAATATGAATCTGAGCTTCTAAAAGTGTTAGTATTAAATAAGAATATAATTCTTACTTACGAAGAAATAGAATCATTAGTTTGGGGTGATAAAAAATGTTCAATATATAGTATGAGAAATATTGTAAATAAAATTAGAGATAAAAGCTTTCAATCTATTATAAAGAATATTTCTAAAACAGGATATTTATTCGATAATAGTGAGTTTTACTAAGATTTATAAATTGAGTTATATTTTATGAATTAAAAAATATTTTAGATATTTTTTAATTCATTGATTATGTTATCTCTTCCAATTTCTTTTAGGATATTTACTTTATAAGTAGAATATTTATCTTTACTTTTATCATCAAAAATTGCGATTATATTCTCTTTTTCTTCTATTTTAATTTTCTTTAATACATCATCTAAAATAGAAGAAAAATCTATTACTGTTTTTGAAATGTCATTTTCTTTTTGTATGATTAAAAACTCTTCTGCATTGTTTGATTGAAATACTTTATATTTTTTACCTAGTTTCATTGTAATATTAAAGAAAAATATTGGGTCACTATTAAATATTAAAATATTTTCTTTTTTTACACTTACAGTTTTAGCAGGTATATTTTCTTCAATTTCTTTTTTAACAGGCTCTTTTTTTACTTCTTTATTAGTATTTGTATGTTTTATATCTTTTGGAAGGCTTAATTCAAAGCTAGTCCCAACATTTTCTGTACTTTGAATAGTGATTCCTCCTTTTAGAAGGGATGCTAACTCTTGTGAAATAGCTAAGCCTAAGCCAGTTCCACCATAGTTTCTTGATGTACTTGCATCAACTTGTTTAAAACGATCAAAAATATGTGCTAATTTTTCTTTTGGAATACCAATACCTTCATCACTAACACTTATAGATATATTCTTCTCTAAATCTTTTACTATTATGCTTATTTTCCCATCTTTAGTAAACTTAAGTGCATTGCTTAAAAAGTTTTTGATTATTTGATAAATTTTCTTTTCATCTGAAATTATTGTAGTGATTCTTGGATCAATATCTAATACAAGTTCTAAGCCTTTTTCTTTCACTTGTGGCAATATTGTTTCATATACATTTGTAATGAATTTATTTACATTTATCTCTTCCTTGCTTAAAACTATTTCATTAGCTTCAAGTTTTGAAAGGTCCAAAACGTCATTAATTAAATATAAAAGTTCATTTCCACATTTATTTATAATACTAAGATTTTTTATTTGTTTTTCATTTAAATTATTCTCTTTGTTTCTTTGCATTACTGAAGAGACTACATTAATAGAGTTTAATGGAGTTTTTAGTTCATGACTCATATTTGCTAGGAAATCATCTTTTGATTTATTAGCTTCTTCTAGTTCTACTTTTTGCTGTTCTAGTAAATTATTACTATTCAATATCTCGCGAGTTCTATTTTTTAAGTCACTTTGCATTTTTATCATTGATTTAGATAAGAGACCTATCTCATCTGAATTATTATAAAAAGGAACTTCTATTTTTTCATTTCTTCCTATTTTTATTGCAGCAGCAGATAAATCTTCTAGTTTTTTTGTTAGTCTACTACCAATAAAGTATGATAAAAAAGTTGATATTATTATTTGAAGTAGTATAATAAGTATTGTTCTATTTTCATTTTCTTCTACAAGTTTTGTGGCAGAACTTGTATCAAAAATAGTATAGAAAGACCCAATTAAAGTATCTTCATCAAAAATCTTTTTATAAACAATTTCATATGTTCCTTCATTGTTTTTAAAACTTTTGTTTGTTTTTAATTTTAGTATTTCTTCGTCACTAATATATTTAAATGTATATTCGTCACTTAAAATTCTATCTTGTGCATCAAGTATAATAATAGAGTTTATATATTTTTCATTACGAATAACTATTAAATCATCTAAAGCTGCAATATCGTATACACTAATTGGAGTTTTCAAAAGCTGAGACAACAATGTAATAGTAGTTTGAATTTTTTCATTTGTTAGGTTCTTTGATGATGTATTAATTGTAAAAAAATTAATAGATACAATCAAAATAATAAAAAATGCTTCTAATACTACAAAGGATAGTATAAATCGATATTTAAAAGACATAGCTTAATTTATGCCAAGATTCTTAATTACATCGTATTCAGATGTATTTGTTTTTCTAAACTCTTTTATGCTTAAAATACTTTTTAATTTTTTTGGCATATTTAAAAATGCTTTTTGAATTTTTTTGATATCTTCTTTTTTAACTCTTGGGTGAAAAGCAATTGGATGACTTGGATATGTTGATGTTTCATAAACTATGTTTGTTTTACTTTTGTCATTTTTACTTTTAAAGTTATTGTATGTTCTTACAATACCTCCACCTAAATAACCAATTTCTCGTGAAATACCTTTATATACTGAATCATGAGAGTTTACATATAATACTTTTGCATTTTCATCAATATCAAAATTAAACTTTTCTTTTAATTCATATTTAGTAAGAAGTGTAGCTGCAAAGGCATTTGGAGCAGGGAATAAAAATGTTTTCCCTTTTAAATTTTCAATAGAAAAGTCAACACTCTTTTCTTTTGAAAGTAAGATTCCTTTGATATTCTTTTTTGCTCTAATAGAAGCTTGATAATTTTGATTTTTGTTTGCTTGAATAAAGTGATAAGGATTCATATAAGCTAAGTCATATTCGCCTTTATAAAGTTTTGCTTCAAAACTTGGAATCGATTTTTCAGTTTTAAAAACCACATTTATTCCTGTTGTATCTTTTAAATAACTAGTAATTTGTAGCCATTTTTTAGATAGTTTTAACGGGCTTTGCTGTGGTACAACACCAAGAACTAAATCTGTTGAAAATGCATAAGTTGTTATTAGTAGTAAAGCAATTGTTTTTTTCATTTTTTTTCCTTTTTATATATTATCTTTATTTGCCAAAAGATAAGAGTGATTTATTCGTTTTTAATTTTTCATTTTCATTTTCTAAGTTTGAGACTAAATCTTTTAAATTATTTATTCTTTTAATAAAGTCTACTTCTTTTTCTCTGTAACTTTCAAGTGCTGTATTATTTCTTTCTTCTAGTTTTAGCAGTTCTTCTATTTGTTTTTCTAATTTTGCATTTAAATTTTTATATTTTGTTAATGATGCATAAACTACTTCAAATTGTTTGGATTTGTCTTTTTTCATCATTAAATCTAGTTTTGAATTTTCTAAGTTATTTTGTTCATAGGATTCAAGCTGTTTTAATAAATCTGCTTTTTTATTATTTGCATCAATATATTTACTTTCATAATCTTGCATATTTCTAAGATAAGTAGCTTGTTCACTTTTAACTTGTTGTAGTTCTTTTTTCATATTTCCAATTGTTAATTTATAAGAAGTGATTTGTTGTAATATATTTTTGTTAAGTTCTCTTTTTGTATTTTCTTCATCGGTATTTATAAATTGGAAACATAAATACTCTTTAATTTCTTTGTTATTACTTGTAAAGATTGGAAAGATTTTAGATTTTGTAAAATACTCACTATTATCTTTTGCAATATTTTTATAAGTACCTGTCCATATTTCACCTTTTTGTAGACCTGTCCATATTTCTTTAATCATTAAATCTGAAACATCTGGATGTTTAGTAATATGATAAGGTTTTCCTATAAGTTCTTCTTCATTATACAAAGAGATATTACAAAAAGCTTCATTTACAAAAGTAATTAATCCTTCTTTATTTATTTTTGATATTATTGCTTCTTGATTGATTATATTCGTATAACTTTCAAGCTCTTTTTTCTGACTTTCATAGCTTGATCTATAAAATAAATCTTTTGCAATTTTTTCTAATTTCTCATCTATTATTTCTAAGTCTAAAGGCTTTGTAATATAATCTTCAACATGAAGATTTATAGCTTTAAGAAGATTACTAGTTTCAGTTCTTGCAGTAATAAATACAACAGCTACAGATGAGTCAAGTTCTCTGATTTTTTCAAGCATACTAATTCCATCCATCATGGGCATATTTATATCGCTAATGATTAAATCAAATACTTGATCTTTAGCTCTTTTTTCATGAAATTTTATAAGAGCATCAGCACCATTATTCGCAACTTCTATATTTTTGAATTTACGACTTAAAAATTTTGCTAATTTTTCTCTTGTAAGATCATCATCTTCAACATATAAAACATTAATCTCTTTTTTATATATTTCAAATTCTTTCATCTTTGCTCCTTATTTGATAACCTAATCCATAAGTATTTTTTACTTTTAGTTCCGGCACTTTTTTTCTAAGTCTAGAAAGTAAGTTTTTAAGATTAATTACAGCTATCTCAAAATCAGAACAGTCTTCCCACAGTTTATATATAATAACCTCTGTAGTAACAGAAATATTTATGTTTTTGAATAAAATATCAAGTAAGTCTATTTCTTTTCTAGTTAGATTTATAGGTGAGTCATTTAAGTAAAGAGATTTCGTTTTTGTATCCCAATAAAAATTATCATCTAAATAAATATTTACTCCTTTAATAGAAGCATCTTTTAGTTTTTTCTTAGTTGTTTTATTTATACTTGTAATTAATTCATCAACATTAATAGGTTTTTTTAAATAATCATCAATATCTAATTTAACTACTTTTAATAATGTATTTACTTCAAGATGAGCTGTTAGAAAAATAAATGGCACAAACTCATCTATTGTTCTAACACATTCTAGAAGTTCAAGTCCATTTATTTTTGGCATATTTAAATCACTTATTATTAAGTCAAAGTGTTTATCTTCTGAATAATGCTTTTTGAATTTAATTAAAGCATCACTTCCATTAATTGCTATTACAATCTCTGCATATACTTTTTTTAATATATTATGTAATTTTTCAAGAGTTTGATCATCATCTTCTACAAGTAGTATTCTGATGTTTTTATACTCATCGCTTAATTTATATTCCATATTATTATATTATCAATTTATTGATTAAAAAGATAAATTCCTTTTTTACATTTTATTATAAATTATACTATTAAATAGTATTATAATAGTATTAATAACTAAATAATAATGGTTTTTTTAGAAAAAAAATTACTACAAATACATAAAACAAGTATCTGTAAATATTTTATTATTTTATTATTTAATAAAATAATAAATTAATTTTGTATCTAAAAAATATTATTTATAAAACACTCTTGCTATTCCTAGTAAAAATAGCCCAATTGCATAATTATCATATCCATTATCTAAGGATAAAACAAAGAAAGAACCAAGTATTATCGCAAAACCGCCAAGCTTAGGATTTATATAACTTTTTAATTCTTTTAATATGTATTCTAATTGACCTTTTGAAAGCTCAACTTCCAAGTTTCCTTTACTAGCTTTTGTAATTACAG
>NYWO01000141.1 GCA_002685075.1 Arcobacter sp. | reverse complement strand
TCAAAAAAACAATCTTTTCTATTCTTTGTATAATAAGCTTGTTTTAAAACATAAATATCTTCGTTTAACATCTCTTTTATACACTCGCCATTTTTAATATCTAAAAAATCACTTGTAATATTTTCTAAATACTCAAAAGCCACTTGAAAAGCTTCTTTTGAAACTTGTTTTTTTACATCTTCTAAATTTCCAAAAATTGCCATGTTTAACCTTTATGATTTGATACTGTTGATGGTACAGTATTTCCACTAGCTTGCATACTTAAAGCTTGGGGATATTTTTTATAATGTTCTCTTACAACTTGCGCTAGCTTTTCTTTTGTAATTTTGTCAACTTTTCCTTCCTCACCTATAACTTCTACTAAATTTGAAACCAATTCATCTTGTGGTTTTGTAGCTTTTTCTTGCCATGATTTTAATAAAACTTTATTTACAAAAGTAGGTAGTGAACCCATAATTCCAACATCATTTTGATTATGGATTAAAAGCCCAGAAGTTGTACCTCTATCAAGTGTTAAAACTTGAAATAAATATAATGTATGATAATCAAGTTGTTTCTTTTTATCTTCTTCTAAAATGGTTTTTCTAGTATTAAATGCATTTGAAATAATATCAATATATGTATCGATTATTCCCTCACCAAAACTATTTGCAAAGTCATAATCTTTTTTAATATCTGATGTTTTATAGTTTTCTAAATAAAAGTGAGAAATACCTCTGTGTCTATTTAAATCAGGAATATTAAAGTATTTATCGCCTTGTTTGATTCCTTCTTCAAAAGTATCTTTTGAAAGAGTTTTTAAAGCTTTTTCAAATACCTCTTTATCTTCATTGTTTTCAATACTTGGATTTAAATCAGCCATAATACGCCAATAAGAATCATTCCCTTTAATTTGAGTAAGTGAAATATGAATATGAATAGATGGAACATTGGGATTTTTAGGATGAATTATAGTAGATATTGCACTTGCACTTTGAAGTTTTTTACTCTCATCTTCATCATAATGAACTTGAGATACATTTACACTTGCAGTATTAAAAAGAGTATTATCTCTTGCTTCAAATCTAGAACCACCACCGTGAATTCCTTCATCTCTTAACCATGTAACTTCTTCGTAATTTTTATTCTCTCCAATTGTTTGGCTTAAGTGATTTAGTTTGTCTACAAATCTTTTTTGTAAAGCTCTTACAAGTTTATAAGCCTCAATAGCTTCAGTTGATTTTGCCATAATCATAGTCATTTATATATACCTTAAATTTTTTCTTATTGTATCATAGTATAATCAGAAAAATAAATAAGAAACAATGGGAATAAATGATAGATTTAATAAAAAGATTACCAAAAGCTGAACTGCATTTACATATTGAAGGTTCCTTAGAACCTGAACTTATGTTTAAGTTAGCAAAAAAGAATAATATACAAATACCTTATAAAACTATTGAAGATGTAAAAGCTGCATATAACTTCACAAATCTACAAAGCTTTTTAGATATTTATTATGCTGGAGCAAATGTACTTATAACGAAGCAAGATTTTTATGATTTAACACATGAATATATTTTAAAATGTGTAGAAGATAATATAATTCATACAGAAATATTTTTTGACCCACAAACACATACTTCAAGAGGAATTTCTTTTGAAACTGTACTTACAGGAATCAAAGAAGCTTTAGATGATGCAAAAGAAAAGTATGGAATCACATCTTGTATTATCATGTGTTTTTTAAGACACTTATCACAAGAAGATGCCTTTGAAACTTTAGACCAAGCTATAGCTTTTAAAGATGATATTATAGGAGTTGGCTTAGATTCCTCAGAATTAGGAAATCCACCTTCAAAGTTTGAAGAAGTATTTAAAAAAGCAAAAGAACAGGGCTTTAAACTTGTAGCTCATGCAGGAGAAGAAGCTGATGTTTCATATATTTATGAAGCTTTAGATTTATTAGAAATTGAACGAATTGATCATGGTGTTCAGTCTATAAAATCAGATGCTTTAATGAAAAGATTAAAAGAAGAGCAAATACCTCTTACAGTTTGTCCAAACTCAAATATAGAGTTAAAAGTATTTAATAATTATAAAGAACACAATATAAAAAAGCTTTTAGATTATGGATTAAATGTATGTGTAAACTCAGATGACCCAGCATATTTTAAAGGCTATTTAAATCAAAACTTTATAAATCTATATGAAAACTTAGAGCTTTCAAAAGAAGATATTATTACTTTAGTGAAAAACTCTTTTAACTCAAGTTTTATAGATGAAGAACTAAAAAAACAGTATATATTAAAAGTAGAAAAAGCTATATAAATTTACATAAATAAAAGGTATAAAATGGATAAAATATTAAACTATATAAAAATAAACGAACTAATCTCAACATCAGGACAGCCACGCCCTGAACAGTTTGAAACAATTGCTCAGAATGACTTTGAAGTAGTTATAAATCTTGCACTTCATAATGCCTCAAATGCAATAGAAAATGAAGATAAAATTGTAACAGATTTAAAGATGACATATTTTCATATTCCTGTAGATTTTGAAAATCCAAAACCTTCAGATGTAAAACTTTTTTTAAATACATTACAAGCATTGGGTTCTAATAAAGTTTGGGTTCATTGTGCTTTAAACTATAGGGTTACAGCTTTTATGTATGTTTATCATAAATACATCTTAAATACTCCATTTAATGAAATTAATATTTCAATGTTTGATGAATGGTCTCCTGATACAAAATGGCAAGAGATTATGAAAATAGATTTTGAAGAAATTAAAAAAGCTTAATATAAAAGTTGAAATTTATTAGTAAAAGCAAGTCTTATTTAAACTTTTGATAATATAAATTTATAAAATAATAATGGAAAAAATTTGAAAATAGAAACAAAAACACAGAAATTTGATGAACGACTACATTTAGAAAGTGGAAGGATATTAGAATCTTATGAATTAGTATATGAAACTTATGGTGAATTAAATGAAGATAAATCAAATGTAATTGTTATATGTCATGCACTTGCAGGTTCACATCATGCTGCTGGTCGTTACGGTGATGAAGCAAAGCCTGGATGGTGGGATAAGTTTATTGGTGATGGAAAAGTAATTGATACCAAGAAGTATTTTGTTATATGCTCAAATAACTTAGGAAGTACATTTGGTTCTACAAATGCACTTAGTATTGACCCTTCAACAAAAGAAGAATACAGACTAAAATTTCCTATTTTAACAATCTCAGATATTGTAAAAGCACAAATGAAACTGTATGAAAAATTAGGCATTGAAAAAGCTGTTGCAGTTATTGGCGGTTCTATGGGTGGAATGCAAGCACTTTGTTATTCAATTGAATTTCCAGATTTTACTGATACTGTAATTGCACTAGCAACTACTGCATATACAAGACCTTGGGCAATTGCTATTAATAAAATTGCAATAGAAGCTATACGACATGACCCAGCTTTTAAAAATGGACTTTATGAAAAAGAAGATTTAGAAGTACAAGGCTTACCTGGTCTTGCTATTGGACGAATGGCAGGATTAATTGCATATTTATCTCCTACATTATTTAATGACAAATTTTCAAGAGAATACAGTAGAACAGATGGTTTATATGAACTATTTGGAAGATTTGAAGTTGAAAGATATTTAGAATATAATGCATATTCTTTTCCAAAAGTATTTGATCCATTATCTTATCTTTACATTTGTAAAACTATGAATATTTTTGATGCAGGAAGAAATAAAGATAAGTTAGAAGATTCCTTTGATAAAGTAAAGTGTAATCTACACTTAATAGCTTTTGAAGATGATATGCTATTTTTCCCTGAAGAAATGGAAGAAATAAGAGATATTATGATAAAACTAGGAAAAGAAGATCAAGTAACTTACAAACTTATAAACAGCAAATCAGGACATGATTCTTTTTTAGTTGAAGTTGATAAGTTCGCAGATCATGTTAAAAATATATTAGAAGGAAAATAATGAGTAAAGAAACAGAAAAATTAGTTTTTGAAGATAAAATAGTAGAAGCAAAACAACTTTTAGAAAAACTTTCAAACCCACAAATTACACTAAGTGATTCTATAGATATTTATAAAAATGGAATCAAAGAATTAGAAGAAGCACAAAAACTTCTTGATGAAGCAAAGCTAATATTCACTACACAAGAAAAAAACTAATAATAAAACCTTACATTTTGTTATATATTTTATAGCAAATTAAAAAATCTGATAAACTTTTCATTTATGAGAAGTTTAAGGATTTAAAATGAAAACTATTCAAAACCTAGAAGAAATAAACAAACCAAGAGAAAAACTATATAAAAAAGGTGCTCAAGCACTTAAAGATTATGAACTTTTGAGCGTACTTTTAGGCTCAGGTGTAAAAGGTAAAGATGTAATAACTCTATCAAAAGAAATCATAAAAATATTAGAATTAGACTTTACTTCTATAACTTTAGAAAAACTAACCAGTATTCACGGTTTAGGTCGTGCAAAAGCTGCACAAATCTTAGCAAGTATTGAACTTTGTAAAAGATATGTAGGTGAAAAACAAAAACTTAGAATATCAAGTTCACGTGATGTATATGAAGAACTAATCCCCTATAAAGACAAACAGCAAGAATACTTTTTGTGCATGTATTTAGATGGTGCAAATCATCTCATAAATACAGAAGTCATAAGTATAGGAACACTAAACCAAAGCTTAGTTCACCCAAGAGAAGTATTTTCTTATGCAATAGAAAAAAGATGTGCAAGTATAATAATAGCTCACAATCACCCAAGCGGAACACTTGAACCAAGTCTTTCCGATATTAACGTAACAAAAAGATTACAAGAAGCAGGGAAGATTTTAGGTATTGATATACTTGACCATGTGATATTTACAAATGATGGTTTTTATTCTTTTAAAGAAGAGGGGATTTTATAAAGCAAGTTATTTATAAACTTTTAGTAAAATAATTATTAAATAAATTTAATAATTAAAATGGAAATAAATGTTCGAACAAACTTTTAAAAATATAGACGATATTCTTTTCAAAGATTCTGGTGCAGATAGTGAGCTTGATTATATAGGTCAAACTTCTTGGATAATGTTTTTACGTTACTTAGATGAACTTGAAAATGAAAAAGCTGAAATAGCAGAACTTGAAGGCGAAGAATATACTTTTATTTTAGATGAGCAGTATAGATGGAACTCTTGGGCAGCTCCTAAAACAAAAGATGGAAAGTTTGACCACAACACAGCTTTAACAGGTGTTGATTTAGTACAATTTGTAGATACGAAACTTTTTCCTTATCTAGCTTCTTTTAAACAAAAAGCAATATCTGCTGATACTATTGAGTATAAAATAGGTGAGATATTTTCTGAGCTTAAAAACAAAATCCAAGGTGGCTATGGTTTAAGAGAAATACTTGAACTAGCAGACTCTCTACCTTTTAGGTCAAGCAATGACAAACATGAACTAAGCCATCTTTACGAAACAAAAATTAAAAATATGGGAAATGCAGGAAGAAATGGTGGACAATATTACACTCCAAGACCTTTGATTCGAGCTATGATAAATGTAATAAATCCACAAATTGGTGAAACTGTATATGATGGAGCAGTTGGGAGTGCAGGGTTCTTATGTGAAACTTACGACTATATAAAAGCAAATATGCCAAAAAATGTGGACAATCTTCAAACTCTACAAAAAAACACTTTTTATGGAAAAGAGAAAAAGAATCTAGCTTATGTAATAGGTATTATGAATATGATTTTACACGGTATAGAAGCTCCAAATATCATACATACAAATACTTTAGCTGAACCCTTATCACAAATTCAAGAAAAAGATAGATATAACGTAATCCTAGCAAATCCCCCTTTTGGTGGGAAAGAGCGAAAAGAAGTACAACAAAACTTCAATATCAAAACAGGTGAAACAGCATTTTTATTTATGCAACACTTTATCAAATCACTCAAAGCAGGTGGAAGAGCAGCAATTGTAATCAAAAATACAGTATTATCAAATACAGATAATGCTTCAGTGGCTTTAAGAAAACACTTGCTTGAATCTTGTAATCTTCACACCATCTTAGATATGCCAGCAGGTACTTTTACAGGTGCAGGAGTAAAAACTGTAGTATTGTTTTTTACAAAAGGTGAAGCTACAAAGAAAACTTGGTTTTATTCTCTAAATGCTGGACGAAATATGGGGAAAACAAATCCTTTAAATGATAAGGATATGAAAGACTTTTTAGCTTTACAAAAAACAAAAAAAGATAGTGATAACTCTTGGACTATAAATATTAGTGATTTAGATGAAAATACTTATGATTTATCTGTTAAAAATCCTTTTATCAAAGAAGAAGCACCTCTTCGAACTCCTGCTATTATTTTAGAAGATATGAAAAGATTGGATGATGAGACAAAAGAAATTTTAGATTCTATTGGTGAGATTGTATGAAGTTAAGAACTTTTTCTGACATATTAGAAATAAGAAGTGGAAGAAATCAAAAAGATGTTCTAAATCCAAATGGTAAATACCCTATCTTAGGTAGTGCAGGAAAGGTTATGGGTTATTCAGATAAATTTATTTGTGAAGAAAATACTACAATTATTGGTAGAAAAGGAACAATAAATAATCCAATGCTTATACGAGAGAAATTTTGGAATGTTGATACAGCTTTTGGATTACATGCTCTAAATGAATTAGATAAAAAGTATTTATTTTATTTTTGTCAAAGTTTTGATTTTACAAAACTTGATAAAGGTTCAGGTAGACCAAGTTTAGTGAAATCTGACTTATTAAAAATCAAGATGTATTGTCCTGAAATTGATGAACAAAAACAAATCGTAAAAATCCTAGATACAGTTTTTGAAACAATTGAAAAAGCAAAAACAAATCTTGAAAAAAACCTTAAAAATACAAAAGAACTATTTGATAGCAAATTAAATGAAATATTTTCTCAAAAAGGCGAAGGTTGGGAAGAAAAAACTTTAGGTGAAGTTTGTATTTATGAAAAAACTAAAAATATAAAAAAACTTCCGTATATTGGATTAGAAGATATAGTATCAAATAAGGGTGTATTTATTGGCTCTTATGAAAATCATGAAGTTAAAAGTACTACTTTTTATTTTACAAGTGATCATTTACTATATGGAAGATTAAGACCATATTTGAATAAAGTATTTATGCCAGATTTTGAAGGGCATTGTTCTACAGAAATATTTCCTATTAGAGTTAAAAATATAGTAGTAAGAGAATTTTTATTTTATTGGTTTATTTCTTCTAATGTTGTTCAAAGAATTAATGCTACTTGTACAGGTGCAAGAATGCCAAGAGCGAATATGAATGAAGTATTAAAGTTTAAATTATTTATTCCTAATATTACTATTCAAAAATCAATTATAATAGAAATTATCAAATTAGATAAACAAACAAAACAACTAGAACAAAAATACCAACAAAAACTAAACAACCTAGAAGAACTAAAAAAATCTCTACTTCAAAAAGCTTTTTCAGGAGAGCTTACAAAGTAAAGGATTATGATGGAAGATACTTTATCAAATACAAATTTTAGTGAAATAGTAAACTTAATACAAAAAGCAAAACAAAAAGCGTATGCTCAAGTAAATAGCACAACTATAGAGCTTTACTGGAATGTAGGGCAATATATCTCCACTAAAATTATCAAAGAAAATTGGGGTAAAAGTGTGGTTAAAGAGCTTGCTATTTATATCTCAAAAAAAGAACCAAATGCCAAAGGATTTAGCGATAAAAACCTTTGGAGAATGAAGCAGTTTTATGAAACATATCATAAAAATGAAAAACTCTCACCACTGGTGAGAGAATTAACATGGACAAATAATCTCATCATATTATCAGCATCTAAAAGTGATGAAGAGCGAGAATTTTATATTAAATTATCGACAAAAGAAAGATATTCAAAAAGAGAACTTGAAAGACAAGTTAAAAGTGGTATATTTGAAAGAACACTATTGTCAAATCAAAAAGTGTCGCCAGCGGTGACACTTTTACCTCAAGATACAAAAAATGTATTTAAAGATGTCTACTCATTGGAACTTTTGGGATTAAATGATTCACATAGTGAAAAAAATTTACAAAATGCAATATTATCAAATCTTAAAGATTTTATTTTAGAGATTGGGAAAGATTTTTGTTTTATGGGACAAGAGTATAAAGTACAAGTTGGTAATAAGGACTTTAGTATAGATTTGCTTTTTTATCATAGAGAACTACAATGTTTAGTAGCCTTTGAGTTAAAAATAGATGAGTTTGAGCCATCTTATTTAGGTCAATTAGAATTCTATCTTGAAGCACTTGATAGAGATGTAAAAACAGATGATGAAAATCCAAGTATTGGAGTATTACTTTGTAGAGAAAAAGATGATGAAGTAGTAGAGTATGCGCTAAGTCGTAGTCTAAGTCCTACAGTTATCTCAGAATACGAAACAAAACTTATCCCAAAAGAGTTATTAAGACAAAAGCTAAATGAGTTTTATGAAAGATTGGAGAATAAAGATTATGAATGAAGCAGAAACAAGAGCTGATTTAATAGACCCTATCTTAGTAAAAGCAGGTTGGGGTGTCGTTCCTGGAAGTAGGATACGAAGAGAATTTCCTATTTCAAAAGGTAGACTTCTTGGAAATAAAAGACGAGGAACTGCATTAAGTGCTGATTATGTGCTTATTTACAAAAATAGAAACCTAGCTGTTATTGAAGCTAAAAAAAGAGACTTACACTATACAGATGGACTTACACAAGCTATTGATTATGCTACACGTTTAAATATACGATATACATATAGCACAAATGGTTTACAGTTTTATAGTGTAGATATGAAAGAGAATATTCAAGGAGATTGTCTAAGTTTTCCAACTCCTGATGAATTATGGAATATGACATTTCCAAAAGAACAAACTGTATTAGAAAGACTTTTTTCTATCCCTTTTGAAGATAAAGCAGGTTCATGGGAACCTAGATACTATCAAAACAATGCGATCACAAAAACACTAGAAGCCGTTGCCAATAACAAAAAAAGAATACTTCTTACACTAGCAACTGGTACAGGAAAAACAGCTATTGCTTTTCAAATAGCTTGGAAACTTTTCCATTCAAAATGGAACTTACAAAAAGATTTTAAAAGAAGTCCTAGAATTTTGTTTTTAGCAGATAGAAATATTTTAGCCGACCAAGCATTTAATTCTTTTGGTGCATTTGATGATGATGCTTTGATACGAATAGACCCAAGTGAAATAAGAAAGAAGAAAAAAGTTCCTACAAATGGAAGTATATTTTTTACTATTTTTCAAACCTTTATGAGTGGAGATAATGATACACCAAATTTTGGAGAATATGCAAAAGATTTTTTTGATTTTATTATTATTGATGAGTGTCATAGAGGAGGAGCTAGTGATGAGAGCTCTTGGAGAGAAATCCTTGAATACTTTGAACCCTCAGTTCAGTTAGGACTAACAGCCACTCCAAAAAGAGATGAAAATGGAGATACTTATAAATACTTTGGTGAACCTGTTTATATTTATTCACTAAAAGAAGGAATCAATGACGGATTCTTGACACCTTTTAAAGTAAAAGATATTTCAACTACAGGAGATAAATATATCTATACAGCAGATGATGAGGTACTTGAAGGTGAGATAGAAGAGGGTAAAGAATATACAACAGAAGATCAAAATAAAATTATTGAAATTATGGATATAGAAAAGTATAGGGTAAATGTTTTTATGGATATGATAAATCAAAATCAAAAAACACTAGTATTTTGTGAATCACAAAATCACGCCGCTGCTATACGAAACCTAATAAACCAAAAAGCAGACTCAAAAAACTTAAACTATTGTTGTAGAGTTACAGCAAATGAAGGAGCTAAAGGTGAGCAGTTTTTAAGAGACTTTCAAGATAATGAAAAAATCATACCTACAATTCTTACAACTTCAAAGAAACTAAGTACGGGAGTAGATGCTCCTGAGATAAAAAATATCATACTTTTAAGAGACGTCAAGTCAATGGTTGAGTTCAAACAAATAGTAGGACGAGGTACTAGATTGTTTGATGGAAAAGATTATTTTACAATATATGATTTTTATGATAATTACAAACATTTTATAGATCCAGCTTGGGATGGTGAACCAATTGAACCAGAAGAGCCAAAACCAAAAGAGCCTTGTAAAAGTTGCAATCAACTACCTTGTGTTTGTGAGAAAGAAGAACCCAAAATATGTCCAGAGTGCAACAACAGACCTTGTGTATGTGAAAAACCTAAAAGAAAAATGATTCGAATAAAACTAAGTGATGGTAAATTTGCAGATTTGGACTCTATGATAAAAACATCTTTTTATGATCCTTCTGGAAAACCAATGTCAAGTGAACAGTTTGTAAAAGAGTTATTTAAAGAGATACCAAAGTTTTTCGCAAGTGAAAAAGAGCTTAGAAGAATATGGTCTATTCCTGATACTAGAAAAAGACTTCTTGAAGAACTTAGCGATGCTGGATATACCCAAGAACAACTTGATAATTTGAAAAAAGTTGTTCATGCCCAAAATAGTGATTTATTTGATGTTTTATCATATATTGCCTATCATAAAGATATTGTGCCAAGACTGCAAAGAGCAACAAAAGCGAAACTAAAAATAACTCATTATGATAATGAAAAGCAAGAGTTTTTAGACTTTGTTTTGAAACAGTATGTAGACAATGGAATAAAAGATTTAGATGATAAAAGATTAAAAGATTTATTGTTATCACAATATAGCGCCATAGAAGATGCAAAAAATAAAATAGGTGATATTAAAACGATAAGAGAAACTTTTATAGGTTTCCAGAAATATCTTTATGAAGAAGAATCGGAAAACGAACTGGATTATGATAACTTGATGGTTGCAGAACCTACACTAGAATATAATTAGTCAATATAGTTTAAATTATACATATTTGTAATTATCCTAAAAAATATACTATAATTACAAATATATATGAATAAGGTTTAAGTATGGAAAAAGTATCTATCTATTTATTTGATAAATTAATAGCCAAAATGTATCAAGATGAAAACAGAATATATCTTGAGCAAATTGATGATTTGTGTCATAAAGCAAGTCCTTTGATGATATCAAAAGATATAAAAGAGATTGAAACAACTAACTTAACATATTTAGAACAAGTAGCAGGTTTTATAAGTGACTCCTTACCAGGAAACTTTGGTAATGAGATTTTAGATAACTACTTCTTACAAAATAAAAAGAAGTATCCAAGTATTAGTGATAAGCTTATATTTATAGGAAACAAAGGCTTAGGAGCCTTAAGATTTGAACCTTCAATAGATGATGAAAACTCACAGTTAGAAACTCTTGAATTAAAATCAATGTTTGAAAAAGCAAAAGAGTTAAAAAAAGGTGGTTCTTATCATTCTTTGCAAAATGCTTTTTTAGTTAGTGCTCACTCATTTGTAGGAGGAGCAAGAGCTAAAGCTGTTACTGCTATTAATCTTGAAGAAAAAAGAGTTTTTTTAGGAGATAGAACAAAACCTTTAGACAAAAACTTCATTCATGCAATTATAAAATACGATGATACAGCTAATGGTGATGAAAATAAATCTACATACTCTAAACTAGAATATATTTACTATTTACTTGCAAAAAAAGCAGATATTAATATCAGTGATTGTTATTTAATCGAAGCTGATGGTAAATTTCATTTTGTAACTAAAAGATTTGATATAGAAGCTAATGCAAAAAGATATCATGTACATTCACTAGCTGGTCTTTTACACAATGACTATAATATCCCAAGACAAATAGGATATGAAGATTTATTAAGAACAGCTGTTAAACTAGGAGCCATAGGAAGTTTAAAACAGTTATTTTCTCAAATGATATTTAACTATATGTTTGTAAATCAAGATGATCATACTAGAAACTTTTCTTTTATGACGGATGAGGATTTTGTATGGAGAGCAACTCCTGCTTATGATTTAACTTTTGCAAAAGGTAAAAAACAGACAATTGAGCATCAACTTTTACTATATGGAAAAAACTTATCTCAAATAAATTTAGAAGATATTACAAGACTAGCAGATGAGTTTTCAATTGATTTAGAGTTTGTATCTATTTTAATAGAAAATATAAAAGCTTTAAGACAAAACGAATTTCCAAAGTTATTAAAAAAATATAATATTAAAGAAGAAAAAACAAAACAAGTATTAAGTGAAATAAATAAAAGAACCTTTCAAGGAGCTATAAGTTGAGTGATTTATTAAAAAAACTTCAAGAAGCACAAAAGACAAGTAAAAAAACTCTAAAAAAAAATATCAATATAAACAGTGCTTTTGGCACATTAACAGATGATGAAATTTCTTATGTTTTAGCTCTAAGAGCTAAGAAAGCTAGGCTATCATCAAATCAAACTCAAAGTGAGTTTAGCAAGAAAGCTAGTTTAAGTTCAGCTAGTACATATTCAAATTTTGAGCAAAATGGTAGAATATCTTTGATAAATTTTATAAAAGTAATGAGAAGCTTTGGACGATTAAATGAATTAGAAGTTTTACTAAATGAAACTGTAAAAGAAAAAATAAATAAATTTAATACAAAAGAAAAACAAAGAGTTAAAAAAGGTCAAAGAACTTTAAAGTAAATCTGCTATTATTATAAAAATATATAATAAAAATAAACTATACTTATTTACTAAGGAATAAAATATGAGTGAAGCACATGAATTTTTTAACAGACAAATAAAACTTTGGGGTGAAGAAAAACAAGACTCTCTTGCAAATAAAAAGGTTGCAATTATAGGTAGTGGAGGGCTTGGCTGTTCCCTTGCTATTGCACTTGGAGCTTCTGGAATAGGTGAATTTGCATTTGTGGATTTTGATGAAGTTGGTGTTCATAATATTCATAGACAAATTGGTTTTAAAGTTGGCGATGATGGTAAGTTTAAAGCTGATGTTTTAAAAGAACTAGTTGAGTCAAGATGCCCATATACAAAAGTGACTTCTTATATAGAGAGTTTTCAAGATTTTGCAAAAAGAGGTTTAGAGTTTGATTTAATTATTGATGGAACGGACAATCTTCCAACACGTGCAGATATAAATGAATATTGTATAGCAAATAATCAAGCTTGGATTTATGGCTCTGTTGAAGAATTTCATGGTCAAGTTTGTTTCTTTGAAAAAGCATCTTATGAAGCAGTTTTTCAAGTGAATGATAGAAAACCAAATGGTATTGCTTGTCCAATAGTTATGCATATAGCTTCACTTCAAGCAAACCTAGCAATTAGACATCTTACTGGACTTCCTGTAAAAAAAGATATTTTATACTATTTATCTTTTGATAATGAGGGTGTTTTAGACACAAAAAGATTTAATCTTCCTACTTCATAAATGCAAAGAAGTGCTATTTAATAGTACTTCTACTTCTTTTAAATATTAAAATATTTAATTTTATTATTAACTCTTATAACCGAATTTTAAGCACTTTGTAGATATAATCTCCAAATTTATAAAAATATATATGGGGAATTTTTATGCCAAAAAGAGAAGATATAAAATCTATTTTACTAATCGGTTCTGGTCCAATTGTTATTGGTCAAGCATGTGAGTTTGATTACTCAGGTACTCAAGCTACTAAAACATT
>NYWO01000140.1 GCA_002685075.1 Arcobacter sp. | reverse complement strand
ATTTTTAAAAAATACTCAAAAAAACAAACAATAAAGTAATGCCTAAAAGAATAGCTATTCATTTAAGCTATTCTTTATAGGATGGTTTTTAATTTTATTATACAGGAAAATTTATAGTTCATTTTGCAAATTCAATTAAGTAGAAAATGATAATATTATTGTTTTAAATCCAACATACCTCTGCAGTATCAATATTCACATTTATTTTATCGCCAGGAAGTAGTGTTTGTTCTTGCATTTCTTCTCTTGTGATTTTACTAGTAAAGCAAATACCACCGATTGTAAATTCAATTAAAAGTTCACTTGTTGAGGGTTGCTGTCTTATAGTATCAATTATACCTATTAGTGTATTTTCATTTTTCATATCATCACAGTTTTCTCTACAGATTTCAATATGATCAGATTTTATCATCATTACTGAATCTCTTTTTTTATCAAAGCTATTTTCTATTATTAGTCTTTGATTATCCAAAAATACTTTTACAAGGTTTCCATTTGAGTCTTTTTCCCACGGTGAAAATAGTAAGTTTACACTTCCACTTTCAACTAAAGTTCCTTGAAATAGTGCTACTTTTTTATCACATATATGATTAAGCCAGTTATGGTCATGGCTTGAAATAAATATCGTAGTATTGTATTTTTGTTTTGCGTATAGTATTGCTTCTTTTATAAGTTGGGCTGAATTTGTATCTACTCCACTTGTTGGTTCATCTAAAATTAGAACTTTTGGTCGTAGGATTAATCTTGCTGCAAGTGCTACTCTTTGAGCTTCTCCACCTGATAATTGACTCCATTTTCTTTGAGCAAAACTATTATTTAGTCCTACTATAGAAAGTGCTTCTTCTACTTTTTCTTGCAAATTATCAAACTGTTTTCTTAGTTTCAAACCATATGTTATATTATCAAACACTGTTCTTTTTAAAAGGTATGGATTTTGAGGAACTATTACTACACTTTGTTTTGTTTCTTGATCTATTTTTTTGTTGCATACTCCGTTAAATTCTATTTCGCCATGAGAGGGTTTATCAATAAAAGAAAGTAGTGAAAAAAGAGTAGATTTTCCACTACCATTTGGACCAAAGAATCCAACTATTTGATTAGCTTCTATTACTAAGTTATCGATATCTAATACTTTTCTTCCATCATAGTATTGTTCAATATTATGTAGTTCATATAAACTTTTCACTGTGTCCATTTCCTTTTTAACTGAGATAATGCAATATTAACTATAAGTGCAACAGCAAACAATACAAGACCTAATGCAATACCAGTTACAAATTCACCTTTTCCAGTTTCAAGTGCGATTGCAGTTGTTACTGTTCTTGTATGATATTTGATATTTCCACCAACCATCATCGAAATACCAATTTCAGTGATAATTCGTCCATAAGCAGTCATTGCAGCTGTCATAAGACCAAATCTTGCCTCAACTAGTGTTGCAACTAGTATTTGGTATTGTGTAGCTCCTAAACCTTTTAAAGATGTATATAATCTTTTATCAACTGATTCAACTTGAGTTGCTGTTAAAGCAATAATAATAGGCAAACCTAAAACTATTTGACCTATTATTATTGCTTGTTGTGTGAAGAGCAAGTTATGCTCTCCAAATGGTCCAGCTTGTGAAAGCATAGTATATGCAATAAGTCCAATTACAACAGTAGGAAGAGCTAATAGAGTATCAACAATAGTTCTAATAACTGCCTTACCAAAAAAGTTATAATAACCAAGGGCAAACCCCAAAGGAAGCCCAATAGCTAAACTAATTAATAAAGACCAAGAAGAAACTGTTATTGTTGTACTAATAGCAGAGTAAACGCTTTCGTTACCTGTCATTAATAATTCTATTGCTTCGTTAAAACCATCTGTAAAAAGATTCATTCTATATACTAACCTTCAAATTTAATTCTTTACTTCTATATCTAAATTACTTATTTTCCAGCGTTTGGAATAAATAATGCTTGACCTAATAATCTAAAGTCAGCAATTGTTTTTTGCGTAGCATCAGATACAACCCAATTAGTAAACTTTTTAGCTAGTTCTGGTTTAACATTTGAACATTTTTCTTTATTGATTGAAACAACTGAATATTGGTTAAATAGTGATTCATCACCTTCAACTACAACTTTCATCATATTTGATTCACCTTTTTGAGACATATATTTAATCCAAGTACCTCTATCTGTCATAGTATATCCACCTTTTTCAGATGCCATATTAATAGTTCTTAACATACCTTGACCAGTTTGTACATACCATGAAGATGCTGATTTTGCATCAACATTTGCATTTTTCCATAAAGAAAGTTCTTTTTTATTAGTCCCTGAGTTATCACCTCTTGAGAAGAAGTTAGATTTATTGTCTCTAATTTTTTGTAAAGCTGCACTTGGAGTCATTCCAGACACAGATGCAGGATCTTTTTTAGGACCAACAATAATAAAATCATTGTACATTACTTGCTGTCTATCACCACCAAAACCAGTTGCGATGAACTTTTTCTCAGATGCAGGAGCATGAACAAATAAGATATCAACATCACAATTTCCACCCATTTTTAAAGCTTTACCAGTTCCAGTTGCAACCCACTTTAAAGTAGTACCAGTATCTTTTTCAAACTTTGGAGCTAAATAATCTAATAATCCAGTGTTATCTGTACTTGTTGTTGTTGCCATCATTAAAGAATCTTTTGCACTTAAACCTGTTGCAAAAACCATAGATGCACTTGCTAGTAGTAATGTTAACTTTTTTATTTTCATTTTTTATTTTCCTTTTAATTAAATATATTTATTTGTTCGTTTAAAAACTTATTATTAAATTTAATAAGTTTAACCATTTGCTCTTTTTCTACACCAGCTGTATTTTCTGATGTAACTAAAATACAATTACTCTCATATAACGCAGTAATCATTCCTGAACCATATTTATTGTTTCTTGTTACGCTAAATCCTCCATTTTCACAGTTTCCAAGTACTAAATTTACTCGTCCTTTTTTTGTTTTAAAAGTTTGTTTATTTTTTGCAATTACAATATCATGATAAAAACTACTATTCCCTTGTATTTTATTTAATACAGGAATTGCAAAAAGATGCATATTTACCATTGCAGTTAGCGGATTTCCTGGTAAACACATTACAAATGTTTGTTTATTTTTATCCTTGTCTTCGATACTTCCCATCATAATAGGACGCCCTGGTTTTACATTTACTCCATGAAAAGCAGTTTGCAGTCCATTTTGAACAAAGGCCTCACCAACAAAATCAGCATCTCCCATAGAAATACCACCAGTTGTAATAACTACATCAAATGTTTTTAGATTAGAAATAAACTTAATTGATTCGTCTAAATTATCAGGAACTACTCCACTATAAGTTGCACTAAATCCAGCTTCTTCTAAAAGAGAAACTAAAGCATAAGAATTACAGTTATATATCTCTTCTTCATTTGCGTTTTCCCATGGCTCTTTTAGTTCATTTCCAGTTGAAACAACAGCAATAGAAATTTGCTTGAAAACTTCAATCATCATAAGACCTTGTGAAGCTAAAAGAGTAATATGAGATGAGTTAATTACCTCACCTTTTTTAAATAGTACATTACCCTCTTTTTGTTCTTCACCTTTTAATCGTAAGTTAGATCCAACTTTTACATCTTCAGGTATTCCTACACTTGTATCACTTACATCAAAACAGTTTTCAATAGGAACAATAGTATTAGCATCACTAGGAACTTTTGCTCCTGTCATAATTTTATAACATTCGCCCTGTTCTAATATTGCATTTACATCATCACCTTTATCACCTGCAAATATTACCTTTTTAATTTTTAGTGTTTTTCCACAGTCATCTACTTTAAAAGCAAATCCATCCATTGCAGAATTATTAAAAGATGGAAGATTTTTTTTACAAATAATATCTGATGAAACTACTCTTCCTAATGCTTTTGAAATAGGAACAATCTCTTTTAATGTTGTTGTTTTTGCTAAGTTTAGACTTATTTTTACAGCTTCTTCAAAGTCTAAAAAGTTTAATTTATTGCTCATTTAAAACCCTTATTTGTCTATATTTTTTTGCAAATACATTTACTATTTTTTCTATCTCTGCTTCATCAAAAGTTTTTGTAAAGGTTAGAGATATTGCATTTCTTGAAATTAGTTCTTCATAACCCATAGCTTGAATAACTCTTGATGGCATTGATAAACCTAAAGAACAACCCTCCCCATTTGTAATAAGAATTGAATTTAAAGCAAGCGTTCTTATAATCTCTCTTGCTTTTATATTTTTTAGTGCAAAATGAAGTGAGTAATCTAAAGTATCTTTTGAATCAACAAAAAAGTATAAATCATCTCCAAAAGCCTTTATTAGTTTCTCTTTAAATAACTCTTTTTGGCTCGTTTGGAAACTTTGAATTTTTAAAGCTTCATTTATTGCATTTACAGCTACTACATCTTTAAAACCTATTACTTGTTCTTCAAATAAATCATTTTTAAATAAAATACAAGAAGATAAAGAAAAGCCAGTTAATTTATATGTATCAAAATATATAGCATCACTACTTGTAGAAAAATCTGCACTTGCATTTGAAATAACAGTTGCCGATGTAAGTTTTTTAACTTCTTCTAAATCAGTTTTAACAAAAGTATCAATTACATAAGAAGAGATAAATAAAAAATCAACATCTGCATTTTCTATTTGTTTTTTATTTACTTTTCCATCCTTTTCTAAATCAATCCATACAAGAGAAAAACCTAAACTTTCAAATTGTTTAGCAGCTTGTATAATTGCATATGATTCACCAACACAAACTGCTATTTTTCCTTTTCTTTCTAGTTCTAAAAATAGACCTAAAAATCCACTTTGAGAAAAAGAAAATGTTATTAACTCTGAAAAGTCATATTTAATTTTTAGCTCATTTTCTATTTTTAGAAAATCATCATTATTTTTTAATATATCAAGTGAGAGTTCATTAGTTATATGCAAATTTTGCACATTTGGGTATTGTAAAGAATTTAATTTAATCACTTTTGAGTATCCTTTATATTTAGTATCTCTTTGTTATCTTTCAAAAACAGCTCTTTAAATCTTTCATCAGCATATTTTTTAATATCATGTTGCAAAATTTTATATGTTTGAATTACTTCTCTAGCTTTTGGAGTAAGAGAACTACCACTTAGTTCTCCTTGTCCTTTATTAGTATTTACTAAATCATCTTCAATATTATTCTCTAATATTTTAATATGTGTCCAAGCTTTTTTATAGTTCATCCCTACTCTTTGAGCTGCTTTTGAAATAGAACCTGTTTCATCAATTAGTTCTAAAACTTCTGTTTTTCCACCACCAAATATAAGATTCTTTTCATTATCTTCTATCCAGATTTTAACTTTTACTTTCATTCTGTCCTGCTTTATGTCCTTGCTTTTCTCTAAAACATCCAAGTTGACAATGTGTTACATCAAGATCTGTACCCTTAACTGTAGAACCTACTATATTTAAAGAAGTTTTTTTTGCTTCTTCCCAAAGAATTTCACATTGAATTCTTTTATTTCCATTATAATTTTCTTCTAATTTGCTATAAACAGCCATATTTGGTTCTTGAAACTTTACTTTTCCAAATACACCTAATTCACAATTTGTTATTTTTAAACCTAAACTTTTTGTAATTGCAGACATTTCTTTTGGCTCTCGTCCAATTAATCGTGCAACTTTAAACGCCTTTAGACAAGACATTTTTCCGTCTTGGTCTAAATTTGTCATTATTAATTCTTTTTGAATATTATCAAGTTTAAAATCTATGTTATCATCAATACTAGACATCTATTCTCCCTTGGTGAGTATATAAATTCATTTTTTTACCTCTTGCAAAACCAATCATTGTAACTCCATGTTTATGAGCAACTTGTACACCTAAATATGTAGGTGCAGTTCTTGATACAATAATAGGAATTCTATGCATTACAGCTTTCGTAACCATTTCAGAGCTAAGTCTTCCTGATACAAATAAAACAGATTTTGTAGTATCTAAACCTTGTAATTTACATTTACCAACAACTTTATCAATTGCATTGTGACGTCCTATATCTTCAGCAGTAATAGTAGAACCATCAAGTAAATAAATCATAGCTTTATGCACACATCCTGTTAAATTATAAAGCTCACTCTCTCTATAAAATATTTTAACTTCACTAGAGATAGTTTCAGGCTTAACTTTAAATGCAGTTTGGTTAAATGGTATTTCTAAAGAACCTTCAATATTTCCAGTAACTCCACCACCACAACCACTTACAAGTGTTTTTTCTTTATATAGATTTTCAAGTGAACCTTCATTGATTTTAGCTTTAACATCTACTCTTAATCCATCTTCACTTACTTTTAACTCTTCTATATCATCAACACTTGTAATTACATTTTCGCTCATTAAAAAACCAACTGCATGTGCATCTTGATCTTTTGGTATTGTCATCATAGATATAGTTTTTTCACCATTTAAATACAAGTTAAGACGTGATTCATCAATAGTCACATCTTCAAATTCAGTTGCTTCATTTTCTATAAGTTT
>NYWO01000139.1 GCA_002685075.1 Arcobacter sp. | reverse complement strand
TTCTTTAAAAGAAGATGATCCCTATGAAATTAAACTACCTCGAGCGCTAGAAGTTATCCAAGAAATTACAGAAGCAAAAGCAAAAGCTACTATAAAAGTATTTGAAAAAGAAAAAATCCATGTGTTAATTGGAAGATATGGTCCATATATTAAGCAAGGTAGAAAAAATTATAAAATACCAAAAGGAAAAGTTGCAGAAGATTTAACACTTGAAGAGTGTGAAGAGATTATTGCAAAAGATCCAAAATCAAAAACCGCAGATAAAAAAACTCCAGCAAAAAAAGCAGCGACAAAGAAAAAGGCACCTACTAAGAAAAGTACGACAAAGAAAACTGCAACAAAAAAACCTGCTGCTAAAAAAACAGCTGCAAAGAAAACTCCTGCTAAGAAAGAAGCAAAGTAAAACTTTATGAAAATTGGTATTCTCTCTGATAGTCACTTTAAAAGTGACTATACAAAAGAAGTAATTGATTTATTAAAAGAAAAGGGATGTCAGTACTTAGTTCATGCAGGAGATTTATGTATTGAAAAGAATCTCGAATTATTAAAAGAATCAAAACTTCCTTATGTAAGTGTTTTTGGAAATAATGATATGAGTTTATTTCCACTTGCAAATAAATATGTAATAAAACAAGAGCCGTATTATTTTAAAATCAAAGAAAATAAATTTAAACTGATGCATATGCCTTATCACTTAAGTCCTGATAGTGATATTGTGATTTTTGGACATACTCATATGTTTGAGTGTGAATATAAAAATAAAACACTCTTTATAAATCCAGGAGAAGTTTGTGCAAGAGAAAAGCCACATATTGAATGTGCACTACTAGAAATTAATGAAAATGAGTATATAATCTCACACTATTTTAAAGATATAAATAAAAACAATTATGAAAAGAAAGAGTATAAATATGAACGATAAATTTAAAAACACTGATGAAATTTTTTTATGTGCTATTTGTAATGTTGAAAGTGGTACATGTAATGAAGACTGTAAATTCTGTACACAAAGTGTAAGATACAAAGCTGATATTCAAAGATATAAATTAAAAGAAATTGAGCAAATTGTTAAAGAAGCAAGAGCAGCACGAGAAAATGGTGCAGTTGGGTTTTGTTTAGTAACAGCTGGACTTGGATTAACTGATAAAAAAACTAAATTCATTGCCCAAACTGCAAGAGCTATTAAAAAAGAAAACTTAGGACTTAGACTAATTGCATGTAATGGAACAGCTTCAGTTGAGCAGTTAAAAGAACTTAAAGCAGCAGGTGTTGATAACTATAATCATAACTTAGAAACATCAAGAGACTTCTATCCAAGTATTTGTACAACACATCCTTGGGATGATAGATATCAAACTTGTTTAAATGTAAAAGAAGCAGGATTACAACTAGTTTGTGGTGGAATTTTTGGAATGGGTGAAACTCAAGAAGATAGAATTTCTATGATTAAAGCAATTGCATCTTTAGATCCTATGAATGTACCTTTAAACTTTTTCCACCCAAATGAAGCTTTACCAATAGTTGAAAATACAATTACAAGAGAAGAAGCTTTTGATTTAATTGAATTATCAAGAAAAATGATTCCAAATGCACATAAAATTATGGTTGCTGGTGGTAGAGAATTAATGTTTGGTGATGATCAATATGAAATTTTCAATAGAGGTGCAAATGCTTTTGTTATTGGTGATTATTTAACAACTGCAGGTAAAACTCCAAAAGATGATGTCGAGGCTCTAGAAGCTCAAGGATTTAAAATTGCTAAGCATGTTGTAAAAATGGCAGACGAGAAGTAAGGTTTTAAATGAGTGAAGAAATATCAATAATTATTACCATATCTTTAATTATATTTACTTCACCACTAATTGCTAAGATATTAAGACTTCCTACGATTACAGTAGAAATAATGCTAGGTGCAGTTGCCGCATATTTCGCATTTATTATTGACCATGCAATTTTAGACCTAGCTTCAAAACTAGGGTTTTTATACCTAATGTTTTTAGCAGGTCTTGAAGTTGATATGAAAAAAATTGTTAATATTTCACCAACAATTTTAAAAAAATCTCTAATTTATAATGTCATACTTTTTTCACTATCTGCATTAATCACTGTTTATTTAGATATTGGATATATATTTATAGTTATCTTACCTTTAATCTCAATAGGTTTACTAGCAGCTTTAAAAAAAGAGTATGGCGATGTTGAGTGGATTAGGCTTTCTATTTTAGTAGGTCTTATAGGTGAAATTGTATCTATCTTTGCACTTACAACTGTAACTGCTGGATTAGAGTTTGGTATTAATTTTGAGTTTTATAAAGTAATGTTCTTATTTGTAATGTTCTTAATTTCTATGATAATTTTCTATAAAGTATTCCATAGTCTTATTTGGTGGTTCCCTGAAATTAAAGCATATCTAATGCCTGAAAAAGATCATCAAGAACAAGATATTAGAGTATCTATGAGCATCTTTTTCTTAATGATTGCTATTATGATGATATTACATTTAAAAGTTGCCTTCGGTGCATTTATTGCAGGTGCATTTATAACAACATTTTTTGAACAACACAACAAGCAATTACCACATAAATTAGAACACTTTGGTTTTGGTTGGCTAGTTCCTATTTTCTTTATTTCTGTTGGAGCTTCATTTGAATTAACAGCAGTATTTCAAGATGGATTATTTATAAAAGCAATTTTAATAGTCCTAGCAATGGTGGGAATAAGATTTGTAGCTTCAATGTTATTTGTAAAAGAAATGGGATGGAATAAGTTTTTTATGATTGGATTATCTCATTCTATGCCAATCACACTTTTAATAGCAGTAACAACAATAGCTTATAATAACCATTCAATAACTCAAGAGTATTATTATGCGTTTATTCTAGCAGCTATCTTAGAAGTATTAATAGTTATGATAGCTATTCGAATATTATCTCATTTTATTAATTCAAAGAAAGTACAGTAATTATATTATCTTTATATTCAACTTTATAATTACTAGAGTTTTTAGATAGTAAAATTACTACTCTATAAAACTTCTCTTCTTTGTGATTACCTACAGCAATTTTTTTAAAGTTTTTTGAATCTAAATTTTCTCTTTTAGTATAAAAGTTTTTTCTTGCTTTATAGTCAATTATAAGTTTATTTTCTTTGTCAATGTTAAACTTTTTAGATACTAAATCTTTTGTATGAAGAATTAATTTATTGTCATTGTACTCAACTTTGATAAAGTTTAAAAGTACTTTTGTTTTTGTTTGAGTATTTTCTTCTATGATATCAGTTCTAGGCTTTACATATACAATTTGTTCTAATTTTTGAGGTTTGTTTTTTTCTAACTCTTTTTTCACAAGTTTTTTTACTTTACTTTCTGATTGAACTTGTGCTTTTTTGATTAGTTTTTTAACTTCTTTTTGTGTGTAAGTCTTTTCTGTTTTTAAAGCAGGAGTTAGTTTTTTTATAGCTTCTTCAACTTTGTTTTTATTTTGATTGTTTTCTGTAATATTTGACATCTTTTCTTGCATTTCTTGAATATAAGCTGCTTCATTGATAGAGTTTTCATCAATTTCATTTTGCTCTATTATTCTTGCTACTTCTTCTTCATAAGCATTTGTAGCTTCAAATGGATTCTCTCTCGCATTTAGGTTAAATGTTAAAATAAGTGTTAATGTAAATAAAAATAAAGTTTTCATTCTTCAGGCTCCAGATTTTTTAATTCAAAATATTCTTTTTGCAAATAAGCATTTTCTTCTTGAAGTCTTACAATCTCTTTTTCTAAGTAGATCTTCTTGTGTTTTAAAGAGTTATATACTTCTAATGAATTATCTCCAAAAAGAGTATTAGCTACGTGATAAGAAAGAAATATAGTAAGAGTAATAGAGGCTATTACAATTACTATAAATTTTCTATAATTACGTAAAAAGGTTTTCATTCTTATACTATTTAGTAAAAGGTGTTTTCCCTAAGTATTCTGCATAAGCAATTTCTGCACCAATTTCTAATAATCTATTGTATTTAGCGATTCTATCACTTCTCGCAGTTGAACCAGTTTTGATTTGACCACAATTTAATGCAACAGCAAAATCAGCAATAAATGCATCTTCACTTTCACCAGATCTATGTGACATTACACAGTTATAGTTGTTTCTTTGAGCTAATCTAATTGTTAACATAGTTTCAGAAACTGTTCCAATTTGATTTGGTTTAATTAAAATTGAGTTTGCGATATTTTTATTAATACCTTCATTTAAAATTGAAGCATTAGTAACAAATAAGTCATCTCCAACCAATTGTACTTTATCTCCTAAAACTTCAGTTAAAACTTTCCATCCATCCCAATCATCTTCGCTTAATCCATCTTCAATTGAAACGATTGGATATTTTGCACATAAATCAGCATAGTAATTTACTAACTCTTCAGCAGTAATTTCTCTATCTTCAGATTTTAATACGTAAAGACCTTTATCATTGATAAGTTCAGACGCAGCTACATCAAGTGCAAGTGCAATTTGCTCACCAGGAACATAACCAGCTTTCTCAATTGCTTTTACAATTACTTCTAACGGTTCTTCGTTTGATTTTAAGTTTGGAGCAAATCCACCTTCATCACCAACTGCAGTTGATTCACCCATTTCATCAATAACTTTTTTTAAGTGTTGATAGATTTCAGCAGTAGCTCTTAAACCTTCATTGAAGTTTTCAAAACCAACTGGCATAATCATATATTCTTGGAAATCTACTGAGTTATTAGCATGTTCTCCACCATTAATGATATTAAACATAGGAACAGGCATAGTCATAGCATTTGCCCCACCTAAATATCTATATAATGGAATATTTAAAGAAGAAGAAGCAGCTCTTGCAACAGCCATAGATACACCTAAAACAGCATTAGCTCCTAAGTTTGCATAATTGTTTGTACCATCAATATCTTTCATAGTAGCATCAATCTCTGCTTGATTAAAAGGACTCATTCCTAATAATTCATCAGCAATAGTAGTGTTTACATTTTCAACTGCTTTTAAAACACCTTTTCCTAAGAATCTATCATCACCATCTCTTAGTTCTAAAGCTTCTCTTTTTCCAGTACTTGCTCCACTTGGTACGATTGCACTTTCTTTTGTTCCATCACTTAAAACAACAGTAGCTCTTACTGTTGGGTTCCCTCTTGAATCTAATACTTCGTCTGCGTATACATTGTCAATAAATACCACGTAGTTCTCCTATTCTTTATAATTTGTATGATTATATCTAAAATTTGATTTTTGTTTGCTTTTGTAAGTTGTTTTGCTATATCTGGGATATAAAATCAAAGAGAAAGTTCTCTTTGATTATAAGTTATTATTCAGAATCTTCATCATCAGATGCATCTTTTGCATCATCAATTAATTCATCATTTACACCCATTGCATCAAGTATTTTCTTTTCTATTTCTTGTGCAATCTCAGGATTATCTCTTAAGAATACTTTAGAATTTTCTTTTCCTTGACCAATTTTCCCATCACCATAAGAGAACCAAGCTCCAGCTTTATCAACAATGTCAAGTTTAACACCATAGTCTACAAGTTCACCCATTTTTGAAATACCCTCACCAAACATGATATCAAACTCTGCTAGTTTAAATGGAGCTGCAACTTTGTTTTTTACAACTTTTACTTTTACTCTATTTCCTATTGAGTTTTCACCTTGTTTTAGTGTTGCAATTCTTCTAATATCAAGTCTAACTGACGAATAGAATTTAAGTGCATTTCCACCTGTTGTAGTTTCAGGACTTCCGTAACCTGTCATACCAATTTTCATTCTAATTTGGTTAATAAAGATTACAGTTGTATTCATCTTGTTTAATAAACCAGTAATTTTTCTAAGTGCTTTTGACATTAATCTTGCTTGAACACCAACTTGTTGGTCATCCATATCACCATCAATCTCAACTTTTGGAGTAAGTGCTGCAACTGAATCCACAACTACTAAATCAACTGCGCCAGATCTAATAACAGTTTCTAAAATCTCTAAAGCTTGTTCTCCAAAATCAGGTTGAGATACAAGTAAATTATCAATATCAACACCTAAGTTTTTTGCATATACAGTATCTAGAGCATGTTCTGCATCAATAAAGGCACAAACTCCACCAGCTTTTTGGCACTCTGCAATTGCGTGTAAAGTTAAAGTTGTTTTACCAGAACTCTCCGGTCCATAAATCTCAACAACTCTACCTTTTGGAATTCCACCAACACCTAGTGCTAAATCAAGTCCTAATGAACCTGTACTAATTGCTTCAGTTGGAACTACTTCTTTATCTCCAAGTCTTATTAATGTACCTTTTCCAAAAGCTTTATCGATTTGTTTTATAGCTAAGTCTAGTGATTTTTTTTGATTATCATCCATGTTATTTCCTAATTTTTGTTTCTGTTATTTATTTATGAGAGAATTTTAGCAGATTTATTTTGAAGTATTGATTTATATTGCAAATTGTAAGATTTTTTATTTTTCTTCGTGAATCTTTTCAACTGTTTGAATAGTTTTTATATGAGAATTAACTCTTTGTTTCATAGAAAAAGATTTAATATGTTTTGCAAGAATTTTTGTATATTTTTTATAGTTACGTGAGTCTTTTTCGAAAGTTGCTAGTTTTTTTTGTATCTTAATAATATCTTTTGGGATGGTATTGTTTTGCATATATTACTGCCTTTTGAACTATTAAAAGAATATTATTACATATATCTTCTTAAAATAATTTTTATGCAAAAAAAAACTCAAGTCCGAAGACTTGAGTTTTAGTAAAAAGTTTTGAAAAACTATTATTGTAATAATTTTAAAACATTTTGTTGAACAGAATTCGCTTGAGAGATTGCATATGAACCAGCTTGCGAAATAATGTTTTGTTTGTTGAAGTTTGCAGATTCTTGTGCATAATCAACATCTCTAATAATAGACTCAGCTGCTTGTACATTTGTAGACTGTGTCATTAAGTTTCTTACCGCTGATTCAACTTGGTTTTGAGTCGACCCGACGTCTCCTCTATATCCATTCAGGTCTGTGATTGCTGCATCAACTACATCTTGGAATGAATCTGCTAAGTCTTTTGTAAGACCATTTTCTGCTAAATCTTTAAGTTCAGATAGTGCAACTCCATCACCAGCAGTTTGTGTAATTTCATTTGCTGCATTAGCACTAAGTACAGTTGTATTTAGATTTGTAGTAAATGCTTCACCTTTTGTATTATTAGTTATTTTTATAGCACCTGCTGTTACATCTACCGTAAAGTTTTTTGCTAACTCAGAATTAGCTTCCATAGCTTTTTGTAAATTTGCTGCAACATCCGCTAGTGCTTCACTCGATTCTGAAGTATAACTAATATTTTCACTACCTATTGAAAGCTCATATAGTGTACCTGCTGCATTTGCATTAGCTGCAATAGTTACAGTTTCAACTTCTGCTACACCTTCTACTCCAGTAGTAGTTGCTGCACCTGAAAGGTCAGCATTTACTGTTCCCCCAGTTAAGTTACTCTCAACAGTAGGATCCTTGATAGCAGAATTTGGATCTCTGTCCGTAATTTTTAATTTATCACCAGAGATTTCAATTGTGAAGTTAGAGTTTAATGATTCATTTGCTTCAAATTGAGAAATTAAATCTGCTTGTATTTCAGCGACATCATCATTTGTAGTTGCTACATAATTAGATGTTAATGTTATTCCATCAAGTTCAAGAGTTATATTATCTCCTGATGCCGCCATATCTACTAGATCAGCAGTTTCCCAAACTTGTGCAACACCAGCTACCATAGGTGTAGTTTGAACAGGTGAAACAGGAGATGAAGTACCAGTTGTTGCTGCAATATTTAATTCGTTACCTGATTTATTTCCAGAGATAACTAATCCCGAATCACCAGAGAACTTTTGATCAGCAACTGTAACTGAAGCAGCCAATGTTGCATTATCTTCAATTGCAGCTTTCAATCCAGCATGAACTTCATCAATTGTTGCTGAAGAATCAGACGTATATGAAACAGTTTGTCCATCAATTTTTAAATCATATTGAAAAGAGTCAACTGCTTTTAAAGTAACTAAATTTTCTTCTTTCTCAGCTAATCCTAATCCATCAGTATTTGATTGGATTGAAGTATTGCCAATAATATCATTTTCAGATTCTCCAATTTGGAATGCTAAATCAGCAGAACCATATTTATCAGCTTCAGTATCTCCTGCACCTGATTGAAGTAGAACATTACCATTATAGTTTGTTTGTTCAGCAATATTATCTAATTGCTCAAGTAATTTAGAAATATCTTTTCTAATAGACTCTCTACCTGCTTCAGATGTAGTATCTGTATTAGCTTGGATTAGTTTAGCTTTAACAGTATCAAGAATACTTGATTGTTCTGCCATTGATTTATCAGCAATTTGTAGTAATGTTACAGCTGAATTACCATTTGCAACACCTTGATCGATTGATGTAGCTTGTGTTCTAAGTTTATCAGCAATTGCTAAACCAGAAGCATCATCAGATGCTTTGTTAATTTTAAGACCAGTAGATAATTTTTCTAATGAACTTGAAATACTTTTACCTGTATTTGTAGCTGCTTCTTGAGCAGTAATTGATGAAACGTTAGTATTAATAATCATAATAAATCCTTTTTTTATGACGTCATTGTGAAATAAATCACACTTATCAACCTTCTTGTTTTACCAAGCATAGAAGAAAAATAGGTCTTTCTTCTTCGGAATCAATTGATACCTAATTTGTATATTTAGAATTGTGACATACCAATTCTTAAAATTAGATTAAATAATCATCTATATTTTCAATACTTAATAATTTATATTCAATATCATAATCTTTATATTCTTGAATTAGTTTTTGAGATTTTAATAAAAGCTCATTATAGTTTAATCTTTTCTTTTGAAGTTTTACTTCACAAATTAGCATTTTTTTTTCAAGACTGTTTATTGCAACTATATCAATTTCATTTTGATGATTCCTTTCCCAGTATGAACCAATAGTTGTATATTTCTCTTCTTTCTTTAAAAGTTCGATAAATAGTTTTTCTAAAAACTTACCTTTAAAAGTACTTATATCCCTATTTATTATCTCTTTTAGTTTAGTAAAGTTTTCTGCTTCTATTAGAGATTGGTTTTTATAAATAAATCTAAACCAAAAGCTAAGGAAATTATCTACAATTTCATATTTTTGTGTTTTAGAGTTTACCTTTGCATTGATGGGTTTGATGGATTTGATAACATTATAGTCATTTTCAAGTCGTGTAAGATGACCTGAAATATTTCTTTCGAGTATTGATTCTATTTCACTTCTTGAAGTTTTTGAAGAAGCAATAAGAGAAAGAATTGAAAAATATGTACCATAATCTTTACCAAATTCTTCGATTAGTCTATTTTTACCTTCTTCTAAAAATATGGAATTAGGATTGATTATAGTCTCAATCATGTTTTCTAAAGTGAAACTATCGTTGAGAATAAAAAGTTCAATATACTTTGCCATACCACCTGTTAAGACATAAAAATCTAATAGGTTTTCTTTTGAATAACTTTTATTGTCTTGAAGTACTTCTTCTAAAACGGGTACTTTAAAAGGTTTTAAATCAATTTTAAAATCACATCTTCCAAAAAGTGCTTCTTTTTTGTTTTCAAATATTTTTTTCATCAAAGAGTAAATCGAACCACAAGCTATAAAATGAATATTTGTTTTATCTTTATTTACATCCCATAGTTTTTGAATAGAAGAATATATAGAAGGATTAATTTTTAAGAATTCTTGAAATTCATCAATTACTAAGTTAAAAGACTTAGTTTTTCCTAATTCGATTATATATTCGAATAAAGTTTCAAATTTTGTAATTTTTCCAAAAATTTTTGTTTCAAGTTTATCTTCTATTTCACCTATAAATTCTTCACAAAGAAGTTGTTCACTCTTCTTGGATATAAAAAAATAAAGAGTTTGTTCTTTTGAATAGTTTTGTAAAGCAAGAGTAGTCTTTCCTACTCTTCTTCTTCCTATAAGTAAAGTCATTATTGATTTTTTTGATTTAAGTTTGTCTGCTTTTATTAGTAAATCTAATTCTTTTTCTCTGTTATAAAATTTCATTATAATAACCTCCATTATGATAACCTGTGTTATTATAATGGAATTAAACTAAAAATTCTTATTAATTAATACTTCTTTTTAAAATCACTCCAGATTCAATATGATGTGTATAAGAAAACTGATCAAATAGTGCAAAGTTTAGAATTTCATGTGTTTTTGTAAGCTCACTTAAATCCCTATGTAAAGTTTCAGGGTTACATGAAACATATATGATTTGCTCGAAGTCTTTTACTAAGGCTCTTGTTGTATCATCAAGTCCAGCTCTTGGAGGATCTACAAATATAGAATCAAAATCATAAGCTTTTAGATTTACATCTTTAAGTCTTGAAAATACTCTTTTTTCTTCTAAGGCTTCTACAAACTCTTCTGCACTCATTCTAATAAACTCTATTTTAGTATTGTTATTTAGCTCACAGTTTGTTTTTGCTGATTTGATTGATGTTTTTGATATCTCAGTTGCTAAAACTTTTCTAAATTTACTTGAAAGAGGAATTGTAAAGTTTCCACCACCACAGTATAATTCACATAAATCTTTTGAAGAGTCTTTGATATTGTTTAAAACCCACTCAATCATTCCTATGTTTACTTTTGTATTTGGTTGTGTAAAACCACCCTCAATATATCTGAAGTTATAAGTAGTGTTGTTGATGGGAAGTTTTTCATCTATATAATCATTTTCTAAAATCACTTTTTGTTTTCTTGAACGACCTATTATTTTGATATTAAACTTTTTTGATAACTCTTGTGCTAAAGTATTCCAATCCTCTTCAAGTTTTCTATGATAGATTAGGGTTACTAGCATATCTCCTGTACTTGAGTTTAAAAACTCTATTGCAAATAGTTTAAATGAAAGTGTTTTATTCTTTTGTAACTCTTCCAAAAGTTTTGGCATTAAGTTTGCAATATCAAGGCTAACTATTTGACATGATGATATTTCTAATACTTTTTTATCAACAGATGTCATAGCATATGAAAGTGTTGGATTATCATTTTCATCAAAGTTTTTCCATATTTTAAATTCAGCTCTATTTCTGAAGTTTTGTTCCTCACTTTTTACAATATCAAAGTTGACATTTTTTAAGTCCGTAAAGTTTGAAAATCGTTCTTTTTCTCTTTGTATTTTTAAATCCAATTGGCCTTCATAACCAATATCATGTATTGTACATGAACCACATTTGCCAAAATATTCACAATTCATCAACTATCCTTAGCTATTTAATGCGATATTATATTCAATTGATTATAATACGCACATGAAAGAAAATTGGCAAGAACAACT
>NYWO01000138.1 GCA_002685075.1 Arcobacter sp. | reverse complement strand
TTTGCCATTTCTCTAATCAGACCTGTAAACACTTAAAAAACCTTTTGATATAATTTAGGTATAATATCTAAAATATGTTAAGAAGCTAATTTTGACATTGAACTAAAATCTATTTTTAAAAATTCAAACATTAATAAATATTAAAAATAATACACACTAAAAAATAAAAAGAACTACTTGATTATTAAAATCTAATACAAGTGTTTTAAAAGGCAAAAAATGAAATATGATGTAATTGTAGTTGGTGGTGGTCATGCAGGAATTGAAGCATCTTTAGCAGCTGCTAGAATGGGAAAAAACACTCTATTAATCACAATGTTAGTTGAGCAAATAGGAGCAGCATCTTGTAATCCTGCTGTTGGAGGACTTGCTAAAGGACATTTAGTAAGAGAGCTTGATGCACTTGGTGGGGAGATGGGTCTATGTACAGACGCAACTGGTATTCAATTTAGAATATTAAATGCCTCAAAAGGTGCAGCTGTTCAAGGAAGTAGAGCTCAGATTGATATGGATAAATACAGAGCTTATATGAGAGAAGTTTGTCATAACACTCCTAATTTAGAAATCTACCAAGATGAAGTATCTACACTACTTGTAAAAAATGACAATGAAGTTTATGGTGTAAAAACAAAACTTGGAGAAGAGTTTGAAGCTTCAAAAGTAATCATAACAACTGGAACTTTTATGAAAGGTTTAGTTCATATAGGTACTAGTACTTATGATGCAGGAAGAGCTTGGGAATTACCATCTTCAACTTTATCTACTCAATTAAAAGAACTAGGACTAAATGTAGGAAGATTAAAAACAGGAACACCTGCAAGAATTGATGGAAAATCAATAAATTTTGAAAATATGGAAGCTCATGGTGGAGACGTACAACCATCTCCTTTTTCATTTAGAACTGATAAATCAAAGTTTAGTCCAACACAATACCCTTGTTATATTACTTATACAAATCTAGAAACTCACGATAAAATTAGATCAAACTTTGATAGAGCACCGCTTTTTACAGGTCAAATTCAAGGAAGTGGTCCTAGATATTGTCCAAGTATTGAAGATAAAGTAAATAGATTTAGTGAGCGTGATAGACATCAATTATTCCTTGAACCTCAAACTTCAATGTGTACAGAATATTATATAAATGGGCTTTCAACTTCTTTACCTATAGATGTTCAAAAAGAGATGATTCATTCAATTTCTGGACTTGAAAATGCAAAGATTATTAGATACGGATATGCAATTGAATATGATTATGTAGACCCAACAGAATTAAAACATACACTTGAAACTAAAAAGATTAAAAACCTTTACAATGCAGGGCAAATTAATGCAACTACAGGTTATGAAGAAGCAGCATCTCAAGGGCTAATGGCAGGTATTAATGCATGTTTAGCAATTGATGGTAAAGAACCATTTATTCTTAGACGAGATGAAGGATATATTGGTGTTTTAATTGATGATTTAGTTACAAAAGGTACTACTGAACCTTATAGAATGTTTACTTCTCGAGCTGAATATAGACTGTTATTAAGAGAAGAAAATGCTGATTTAAGGTTATCAAAATATGGTCATAATTTAGGACTTATTGATAATGAAACTATAAGTAAAGTTGAAAATAAAAGAAAAACATTAAATGATGCTGTTGAGTTTATGTCAAATGAATGGTTCACTTCAAAGAAAGAGAACTTAGACTTATTAGAATCAATTGGTGAAGATAAAATTAGAGATAGATCACTTTTAATTGACATTGTTGGGAGAAACACTGTAAATAGCAAAAAGTTTGATAAATTAGTTCCAAGTTTAGCTGAAACTGAAGATTATTTAAAAGAACAAATTATTATAGAAGCAAAATATTACAGATACATTTTAAAACAACAAAAACAAATTGATAAAATGAAGAAAATGCTAAAACTAAAAATCCCTGAAGATTTTAATTTTAAAGGTATTCCTGGTTTATCAAATGAAGTAATAGAAAAACTTGAAAAATTTAAGCCACCTACACTATTTAATGCAAGTGAAATTTCTGGAATTACACCATCTGCTATTGATATTATTCATTTAAATATCAATTTAAAACAACAAGAAAAGAAAGAAAAATAATGCAAGTTTACTTATATGCAAAAAGTGGACATGCAATTGGTCTTGAAGCTACAAAAAGATGTGCAACTATTGCAAATGCCTTAAAAGAGTTTGAGCCAATATTGTGTACAAGTGATTTTAGAGCAGGTGCATTTGCAAAAGATTTATTAGGTGTGAAAAAATATGTAAATATTGATGTTATAAGAAACCTTTATAATATCATGGAAAAAAGAGACATCCTTATATATGATACTGATGAAACAAATGAGTTTATGCACAATGATATGAAGGAGTTTTGTACTCTTTTATACTCTGTACAAAATGACATCTCTAATATTGTAGTCGATGAAACTCTGTATAAAAAAATTGATAACCCATCAATTGAAAAACTTATGTTTTTTGGAGATGATGATTACAATAATCTATTTTTAGAAAATATAAAAGAAGCACAAGCTTTAGATATAGATCTTTTAATGGGTCATTATTTCTTTTTAGGAAACGAAAAAATATTTAAAAAATATTTTAACAATGTAATAGATGAAGAAGAGTATGTTGAAACTATTCAAAATTCTAAGCATCTTTTAACTGCTTCACTTCAAACAGCTTTAGAATCTATTTCTTGTGGAAATAAACCAGTATTATTTAAAAGAGAAGATAAAATTTATGATGATGAATTAATATCAAAATTAAATATCCCTACTATCAATTCAAAAGATTTTAATCAAATTGTAAAAGAGTTTGAAGAAATTATAAAAGATTATCCTGAAATAAAAAACTTCAATAATGCAAATTTAGAAAATATTGTACATACAATAAAAGAGAAGATAGATGAGTATAATAGGCTTGTAGGAAATTATTAAACACTCACAACATAAGCTTTCCTTATAAAAGTTTATGTTAATTATAAGTTTGCTTTATATATAATATGCTAAATTAAACAAAAAGGTTTTTTTATGAAAGAAAAAAATGAGTTTTTAAACAAGATTCCTTATAGAATAAAAAGATATTATGGTTATGTAATTGCAACAATTGTTTCACTTTCACTACCATTTATAACAATTGGTGGTAACCACTTATTTTTATTATCATTTGATAAAAAACAACTTCACCTAATGGGTACTGCATTTGATATGCAAGAATTATATTTAATGCCATTTTTATTAATGCTGTTATTTTTAGGAATTTTTGCTGCTACTTCTCTTGGGGGTAGAGCATGGTGTGGATGGGCATGTCCACAAACTATTTTTAGAGTTATTTATAGAGACTTAATTGAAACTAAATTATTAGGCTTAAGAAGAATTAAAAATAAGCAAAAAGATCCAGATTATTCAAAACCAAAAAATGCTGCAAAAAGAGTAGTAGCAATTTTAATCTGGTCAGCTTTGGCACTTCTTGCAGCTTCTAACTTTTTATGGTTCTTTGTTCCTCCTGAAGATTTTTTTTCATATTTACAAAACCCAACTGAACATATGGTATTAATTGGTTTTGTATTAGGAATTGCTGCTTTTATTATATATGACGCAGTTTGGTTAAAAGAAGATTTCTGTATTTATATTTGTCCTTATTCAAGAGTACAATCAGTTTTATATGATGATGATACTTACCAAGCTATTTACTCTACAAATAGAGGTGGAGAAATTTATAATGAAGATAAAGAAAAAATCATTTTCAAAGCAAAAGATTTACCAATGGATACAAACGAATGTACAACATGTGAAGCTTGTGTAACTGTTTGTCCTACTCATATTGATATTAGAAAAGGTACTCAATTAGAGTGTATTAACTGTCTTGAATGTGTTGATGCCTGTACAACAGTTATGGGTAAACTTGGTAAGCCATCACTAGTTCAATGGTCAAGTACAAACACAATCAAAAAAGATATTCCAACTAAGATTTTCAGAAAACAAACTATTATGTATGGTGTTGCATTAATTATTGTTGTAGCCCTTTTAATTGTAATGGGTGGGAAAAAAGAGTATATGTTATTAAATGTAAATAAAACTACTCAATTATATAAAATAAAAGAAAATAATGTGGTTACTAATAACTTCTTATTACTTTTCCAAAATACTGAATCAGAAAAATTAACATTTAATTTAGAAGTTATGGATCATCCAGAAATCAAAATTAAAAGATTTAAACCATTTACTTTAAGTCCAGGAAAAATGGCAAAAAAAGTTGTAATTTTAGAAACAAATAAAGTATTAGTTAATGATGCTACAAAAGATACACCAATTACAGTAACATTAAAAGCTTATGCAAAAGAAAATCCTGAAAAAGTTACAGTATTTAGAAAAGCTGTATTTATCTATCCAAGAATGGATAAATTAAAATAATTATTTAAATGACAAGTTTATAAAATATAAACTTGTCATTCCTCTTAAATTAAAAATATACTTTACTTAACTTATTTATCAACAAAAACTAGCTACAATCGCGAATATATTTATTATCTATCTAACAAATTTCATTGGAGTATTTTAAAATGACTAAATTCATCTTCGTAACAGGTGGGGTTCTAAGTTCTTTAGGAAAAGGAATCACTGCAGCATCAATTGCAACAATATTAAAACAATCTGGATTTAAAGTATCTATGCTTAAAATCGATCCATACTTAAATGTAGATCCAGGAACAATGAGTCCTTTAGAGCATGGTGAAGTTTTCGTAACAGCGGATGGAGCTGAAACTGACTTAGATTTAGGAAACTATGAAAGATTTATTGATACAACTTTAACAGCTCAAAACAACTTCACAACAGGACAAGTTTACCAAAGTGTTATAAAAAGAGAAAGAGAAGGTGGCTACTTAGGTAAAACTATTCAAGTAATTCCGCATGTTGTTGATGAAATTAAAAGTAGAATTTATGCAGCAGCAGAGGGTCATGAATTCTTAATAGTTGAACTTGGTGGAACAGTTGGAGATATTGAAGGTCTACCATTTATGGAATCAATTCGTGCAATTAGACATGAACTCCCAAAAACAAATACAATGAATATTCATGTTACACTTATTCCTTATATAGCTGCTGCAGGTGAGCTTAAAACGAAACCAACACAACACTCAGTACAAGAATTAAGAAGAATTGGTATTACTCCACATATGTTAGTTTGTAGAACAGAAAAAGCCTTACCTAAAAACCTAAAAGAAAAGCTTGCAATGTCTTGTGATATTGATAGAAATGCAGTAATTGAAGCTGGTGATGCACAATCTATTTACCAAGTTCCATTACACTTTATTAAAGAAGGAATTTTAAATCCTTTATCTGAACATTTCAATGTAAAATTTAAACCAAACATGGAAAAATGGGATACTTTAGTTAAAAATATTTTAGTACCAAAAGATGAATTAACAATAGCCTTTGTTGGAAAATACTTAGAATTAAAAGAATCATATAAATCATTAACTGAAGCACTAATTCATAGTGGTGCACACTTAAATACAAAAGTAAATATTCATTGGTGTGATAGTGAAAAAATTGAAGTACATGGTGCTTATGATATTATTGGAAACTCTGATGCAGTACTTGTTGCTGGTGGTTTTGGGCATAGAGGTGTTGAAGGTAAGCTTGAAGCGATTAAATATGCTAGAGAAAATAATGTTCCATATTTAGGTATCTGTCTTGGTATGCAATTAGCAGTTATTGAATTTGCTAGGAATGTATTAGGTATAGAAGATGCAAACTCAATTGAATTTGATAAAGAAACTAAAAACCCATTAATTTATTTAATTGATGAATTTATGGATCAAAGTGGACAAAAACAATTAAGAACTCATAAATCACCAATGGGTGGAACTATGAGATTAGGAGAATATCCATTCACTCCAGCAGCTGGTACTAAACTTAAAAAAGCTTATGGAAATGAAGATATATATTTTGAAAGACATAGACATAGATATGAAGCAAATCCAAAATATAAAGAAGTATTAGAAGATGCAGGTATGACAATTTCTGGAGAATCAAATGGATTAATTGAAGCAGTTGAACTCAAAGATCATCCATGGTTTGTAGGTGTTCAATTCCATCCTGAGTTTACTTCACATTTAGAAACTCCAAATCCGATTATCTTTGAATTTGTAAAACAAGCAAATAAAAAAGATTAATGTCAAAAGTTACAAAAAATAGACTTTTTGAACTACTTTCTGCAAGACATTCGAATAGCCCTTATTCGCGTCTTGCAGATATTCCAACTCCCAATAACTTCAAAGACATTCACAAAGCAACTTCTAGAATTAAAACTGCGATACTAAATAAGGAAACTATTACAATCGTAGGAGACTATGATGTAGACGGTGTTGTTTCTACTACTATTATGGTTGATTTCTTTCAAAAGATTAATGTCAAAATAGACTATATAATTCCAAATAGATTTAAACATGGATATGGTTTATCTCCTAAAATTGTAAATATGATTGATTCAGGTTTAGTAATTACTGTTGATAATGGTATCTCAGCAGTTCCAGCCGCTTTAAAATTAAAAGAAAAAGGTATTGATTTAATTATTACAGACCACCATACTGTTGGAGAACAAATACCATATGCTTATGCAATAATAAATCCAAAACAAGAAGATTGTAATTTTGAATTTAAAGACATCTGCGGAGCTCAAGTTGCTTGGTATTTATGTGCAGCAATTAAAAAAGAGTTAAATTTAGATGTAAAGATGACAGAGTTTTTAGATTTACTTTGTGTTGCTATTATTGCAGATATTATGCCAATGACAGCACTTAATTATACATTAGTTAAACTTGGTCTTAAAAAAATTAAAACATCCCCTAGAGAAGCCTTTAAGAAGTTAAATGAAGTTATGGGTAAACAAGCTTTAGTTTCAGATGATATTGGCTTTTTTATAGCTCCTAAGATTAATAGTGCAGGAAGAATGGAAGATGCAAGTACAGCCTTAGAATTCTTACTTTCAAAAAGTTCTTTCCAAGCAAATGCATCTTTACAAGAATTAGAAGAGTTAAATAATTATAGAAAAACACTACAAGAAGAAATCACTAAAAAAGCTCAAAGTAAATCTAACAAAGAAGATAATGCCGTTATAGTTTGGGGTGAAGACTGGCATGAAGGTGTTATTGGAATAGTTGCTTCAAAACTTTCAAATGGATTTAAAAAACCTGCTTTTATTTTTTCACTAAATAATGGAATTGCAAAAGGAAGTGCTAGAGCAAATGCAAATGTAAATCTCCATACTATTATTACTAAAGCATCCCATTTATTATTAGGTTTTGGTGGACATAAAAATGCTGCTGGTTTGTCTCTAAAAGAAGAGAATCTAGAAGATTTTAAAGCTTTGATAAATCAAGAGCTAGAAGAGTTCAAAGATGATTTACATATAGACCCAATAACTTTAGGTGAATTAGATGTAGCATCTGTTGATTTAGAGTTTTTAGATATTATAGATAGATTTGAACCTTATGGATTAGAAAACCATAAACCTATTTTTAAAGTATCACAAGTTTCTGTTGTAAAAAGTAATTTAATGGGAAAAGATAAAAATCATATGAAACTAACACTTAATTGTGAGGGTGTAATATTTGAAGCTATAAAATTTAATGATTCAAATATTAATTTGCCAAGTAGTTTTGATTTAATTGTTTCTGTTAATAAAAATGAGTTTAGAGGAGTTGTTACTCCCCAATTTTTAATTCAAGAGATAATTTTTTAGTAAAACTTTAGTATCTCTACAATACAACATGAGGACGAATCACAGGTTGATCACTTCCTTCAAGTTGTAAAATCTCTTCATCAATTGCAGTTCTTTCATATGAAGATGCTAAAATATGACCTGTTCTAATATCGATTAACTTTATAAATAAATTTAAGCTTCTACTTGTAATTGAATATGTCCCAACAACAGCATATTTCTCTTCTTTTACTACCTTTGAAACTATTTTACTTTGATCTCTTGTTAAAAGATTAAAACCACTAGGACCTAATTCAAACTCTTTTCCAAACTCAACTTCTCGTACTAAAATATTTAAAGAGACTAATTTATCTTTTAAAATATCAGATAATAAAAAACCTAATTCGGATCTATTTTTCAACTTATCAAGATTTACAAAATCAGATACCAAAACAATATCATCAAGCATTGTGTGTTTTTGTATTTTCTTAGCAGAATCATCTACTAATTGAGATACTAGTGAGTGAAAATCATTTGTTCCATTTATTAGATTTTTGTGTGTACATGAAGTAAAAGATAAAATTATAAAACAAAAAAGGGCAAAATGTTTTATAATTTTTGAAAAACTATAAGCCATTTAATTATCGTTCTTTTATAATATTTATAGTCCTAGCAGGTCTACAATCTTTAAATAACATACAATCGTTTCTATATCCGTGATTATAAGTAGATCTTGAACTTGAGATTATTTTTCCAGTAACATTATCAATAACTCTAGCATTTAACATTACTTTTCCAAATTGTCTTGAGTATGTTCCTACTACTACATAAGTATTTGGTACTTTATCTTTTAATCTATTTGTTTTTCTTGTTATAAAATATTCACCTTTATCATTTACAGAAACAGCCATTTGACCTCTAAATTCTATAATATTAAAACCTCTATTTGATAACTCATCAATCATACTTTCACTAACAATTCTTCCAAATTCTGAAGTTTTTTTGAAAGAATCAAGTCTTACAAATGAAGTAATAAGTACAGGTTTGTTTGTAGTCATCTTTTTATTTCTCATCATTTGAGTGGCTAGTGAGGAAATTGTACCTTCTAATGTTTTTTGTGTTGTTACATTTCTTTGCTTATCTTCTGCAATTTCAAGATGTTGTTTTGTAGTTTGTACCTTGTTATATTCTTTTAAAACTTCACCATCAACTGTTGTACTTGTAATCTCATTTTTGTATGTACAACCAGATATAACAAATGCAGTTAATGTAGCAGTTATACCTACTTTAGAAATACTTTTAAACATTAAAATCCCCTTTTACTGATTCTTTAAATTTTATTTAAACTTTACTTACATACTCTTGAAATATAATAATATTGTTATTCAATTGTAATCATATTTTTATATTATATTTTTATGAAATATAAAAGCATATTTATCTCAGATATACATCTAGGTACAAAGTTTTCAAAAGCAAAAGAACTCTTAAATTTTTTAAAGCATAATGAGAGTGAAAATCTAATCTTAGTTGGTGATATAATTGATGGTTGGGCAATAAAAAGAAAATTTGTTTGGCCACAAACACATTCAGATGTAATTCAAAAAGTATTAAAAAAAGCTAGAAAGGGAACAAAGGTAACCTTTATAACTGGTAACCATGATGAGTTTATTAGACCCTTTGTTCCGCTAACTTTAGGAGATTCATTAAATATTACAAATGAATTAGATTATATAGGAATAACTGGGAAAAAGTACTATATTTCACATGGTGATTTCTTTGATTCAATAACAATAACAAAAAAATGGTTAGCAATACTTGGTGATTATGGATATGATTTATTACTTCATTTAAATTCTGCATTAAACTTTCTAAGAAGAAAAGTTGGAATACAAAAATATTGGTCTTTATCAAAATATGTAAAAGATAATGTTAAAACTTCTATTTCTTTTATAAATGATTTTGAAACTGTCCTATCTAAGCATGCAAAGAATAAAGGATATGATGGTATTATTTGTGGACACATTCATAAAGCAGAAATAAGGGATATAAACTCTATAGAATATTTAAATTGTGGTGATTGGGTAGAATCATGTACGGCGATAGTAGAAACTTATGAGGGTGAATTTAAAATAATAAATTGGCAAGATAAATGAATTTAGCACTAGCATTAGGTGGAGGAGCAGCACGTGGAGCTTTTCACTTAGGATTTTTACATTTTTGTGAAGAAAACAAAATTGAGATACAAGCTTATAGTGGTTCTTCAATTGGAAGTATTATTTCATGCTCACATGCAAGTGGAATAAGTGCAAAAGAACAGTTGAAAATATTCTCTTCAAAAGATATAAGGCAAGCCTTAAAATTCAACTATTTTAAAAATGGTTTATTAAAAATCGATACTTCAAATAAAATCATTAAAGAACTACTCCCCATTTCAAAAATTGAAGATATTCCAAAACCCGTTTTTGTAAATGCATACGATGTAAAAGAAAAAAAACTGCATTATTTTAATAATGGAGATACAATAACTTTATGCATGGCTTCAAGTGCTATTATTCCTTTATTTAAACCTGTAAAATATAAAAATATGTATTTAATTGATGGTGGATTATTTGATAATGTTCCTATTAAACCCTTAGAAAATCTAAACTATGATATCTTTTCAGTTGATTTATTTCCTAAAAGATATTCAAACTCTGTTTTGAGATTAAATCCAGTGAAGATTATGAAAAAAAGAGTTTTTAAACAGCTTTATGAAAACCATAAATATTCAATTGAAAATACCCATTTTTACTTAGGAAGTAAGCATATTAGAAACTTCTCACTTTATACTTTTAAAGAGATTGACGAGTGTTTTAAATTAGGTTTTAAAGAGGCACAAAATCATTTTTTAGATATACTATAATCTATTAAAAAATAAAAATTATTATAAAGATTTATATATGTCTACAACACCACAATTTACGCACTTACACTTACATACAGAATATTCATTACTTGATGGTGCAAATAAAATCAAACCCTTAGCTAAAAAAGTAAAAGAAATGGGAATGACTTCAGTTGCCATGACAGATCATGGTAATCTTTTTGGAGCAATTGATTTTTATAATGCAATGAGAAAAGAAGGAATCAAACCAATTATTGGAATGGAAGCATACATTCACAATAATGAAGAAGTTGGAGATAAAACAACAAGAAAAAGATTTCACTTATGTTTATATGCTAAAAATCAAACAGGATATAAAAACTTAATGTTCTTAAGTTCTCAAGCTTATATGCATGGTTTTTACTACTATCCAAGAATAAATAAAAAATTACTACGTGAAAACTCAGAAGGCTTAGTTTGTTCTGCTGCTTGTTTGCAAGGTGAAGTAAACTGGCATTTAAACTTACAAAATGAGAGAAATGTTAAAAATGGAGCAAGAGGTTATGAAGGTGCAAGAGAGGCGGCATTAGAATATAAAGAGATCTTTGGAGATGACTTTTACTTAGAAATTATGAGGCATGGTATTGGTGACCAACACTTTATTGATGACCAAATTTTAAAACTAGCACATGAACTTGATATCAAAGTAGTTGCTACAAATGATACACACTACTTAAATCAAAAAGATGCCGATGCTCATGAAGCATTCATGTGTATAGCAATGAATAAACTTTATGATGACCCAAATAGATTAAGACATAGTGTTCATGAATTTTATTTAAAAACACCAGAGCAAATTGCAAAATTATATGCAGATATTCCAGAAGCAATTACTGCAACACAAGAAATTGCAGATAAATGTAATTTAGAGATTAAATTAGGTGACCCAACACCTCCAAACTTTAAATTTACACGTCAAAAATCTGAAGTAAATAATTTAACTTTACCTGAGCCTGAATTAGAATACTCATTAGAAAATGATAAGGTTTTATTTATTGATGAATGTTGGAGAGGGCTAGAAAAAAGGCTTCAAATTGTTGATGAATCAAAGCATCAAGAGTACAAAGATAGACTGCAAGTTGAAATCGATATTATTAACAACATGAAGTTCCCTGGATATATGCTTATTGTTTGGGATTTCGTAATCGTTGCAAAACAGATGAAAATTCCTGTAGGTCCTGGACGAGGTTCAGCAGCTGGTTCTTTGGTTGCCTTTTCACTTGAAATTACGGATATTGACCCAATGCCTTATGGTTTACTATTTGAGAGATTCCTAAACCCTGAAAGAATCTCAATGCCAGATATTGATATGGATTTCTGTCAAGCAAGACGTGGTGAAATCATTGATTATGTTGTTGAGCAGTATGGACGAGCAAATGTTGCACAAATTATTACCTTTGGTAAGTTACTTGCAAAAGGTGTTATTAGAGATGTAGCTAGAGTTCTTGATATGCCTTATTCTAAAGCAGATGCTATGGCAAAACTTATCCCTGATGAATTAGGAATTGATTTAACAAACTCTTGGGAAAAAGAACCAAAAATAAAAGAACTTTGTGATGCAGACCCACAAGCTGCACGTGTATGGGAATATGCAATAGCACTTGAAGGACTAAATAGAAATGCAGGAACTCACGCAGCGGGTGTTGTAATTTCAAATGAACCCTTATGGAATAAAACACCTTTATTTAAACCCTCGGGACTAGATACACTAGCCACTCAATACAACGGTAAATATGTTGAGGACGTGGATTTAATTAAATTTGACTTCTTAGGCTTAAAGACTCTAACAGTTATTGAAGAGGGATTAAAACTTATTGAAAAAAGACATGGGAAAAGAATCGATTTCTTAACAGCAGATGTAAATGACAAAGGTGTTTATGACCTAATCCAAACAGGTAATACAATTGGACTATTCCAAATAGAATCCGATGGTATGCAAGATTTATGTAAAAGATTAAAACCCGATAACTTTGAAGATATTATTGCCGTTCTAGCATTATATAGACCAGGTCCTATGGAGTCTGGGATGCTTGATGACTTTATCGATAGAAAACATGGTCGTGCTAAAATTGACTATTTCTACGATGAATTTACTGCACCACTTGAACCAATTCTAAAACCTACATATGGGGTTATTGTTTATCAAGAGCAAGTTATGCAAATTGTGCAAACAATAGGTGGTTTTTCACTTGGTGGTGCCGACTTAGTTAGACGAGCCATGGGTAAAAAAATTGTTGAAGAGATGGATAGATTAAAAGGTGAATTTGCAGACGGTGGAGTTAAAAAAGGTTATAATAGAGCCCATTGTGAAGAACTATTCGACCTTATTGTAAAATTCGCTGGATATGGATTTAATAAATCTCACTCAGCAGCCTATGCACTTGTAACATTTTACACATCATATTTAAAAGCATATTATCCATCAGAATTTATGGCAGCATTATTGACACTTGAAAAAGATAATACAGATAAAGTTGTAAAGTATGTAGATGAAGTTAAAAGATTAGAACTTGACCTTTTCCCACCTGATATTAATAAATCAGATTTAGTATTTTCAGCAACAAATCTTGATGGTAAAGAAGTTGTAATGTTTGGAATGGGTGCTGTAAAAGGTGCTGGTGATGTTGCAATTAAATCAATTATTCACGCTAGAAATGAAGGTGGAGATTTTACTGATTTATCTGACTTTATTTCAAGAATTGATGGAAGTAAAGTAAATAAAAGAGTAATAGAATCTTTAACAAAAACAGGTGCCTTTGATAGTTTTGGATACTCAAGACGAGCAATGTTAGAGCAAATAGAAAAAATATCTGAATGTGTTGCAAACTCTATGAAAGCAAAGAAGATGGCAACTGGTTCTCTTTTTGGAGATTCTCAAGAACTTACAAAGATTGATATTGAATTAGAACCACTTGAAGAGTATGAAGCAAAAGAGATTTTAGAGTTTGAAAAAGCATCTTTAGGATTTTATGTATCAGGACATCCACTTGATGAATATAGAGAACAATTAGATCAAATTAAATATACACTTTCATCTCAAATTGATGAATTAGCAGATGGTTCACAAGCCTTATTTGTTGGAAAAATTGAAAATATTGTTACAAAGATATCAAAAAAAGGTAATAAGTTTGGAATTGCTTCTATTATGGATTTACATGGAAGTATTGAACTTTTATTATTCGAAGATAGAATTAAAGAACTTGAAGATGATTTTGATTTAGAAAAACCAATTGCTTTTAAAGTAAAAATTTCAAAAGATGAAAACTTTACAAGAATGAATATCATAAAAATTGAAGATTTAAAAGCTGCAAAAAAAGAAAAAATTAAAACAAAACAACAAGCTGTAATTGAGCCACCACTTACAGTTGCTATACCTTTTGTAAATCAAGATAGAAGTATTTTTAAACTTTTTGAAATTGTTGCAAATAATCAAGGTAAAAGAGACTTAAAAATTGTAGTTAAATCAAAACTTGCAGACATTGAATTAGAAAGTGGTTTTAAAGTAACTTCAAATGTTGAAAACTTAATCCACCAAATAGAAGGAGCTTTTGTAGTATCATGAAACAAATCTTATTAACAAATGATGATGGTTTTGATGCCGTTGGTTTAAAAGCTCTAATTGAAGCCCTAAGACCAATTGCAAAACTTATTATAGTAGCACCTGCAAAGAATAAATCTGCATGTGGACACTCACTTACACTTGATAGACCTCTAAGACTTGACAAAGTAGATGATGATTATTATAGAGTAGATGATGGAAGTCCAACTGATTGTGTTTTTATATCTTTAAACAATCTTTTTAAAGATGGTTATAAACCTGATTTAGTAATAAGTGGTATTAATACTGGTGCAAATATGGGTGAAGATATAACTTATAGCGGAACAGCAGCAGCAGCAATGGAAGCAGTTTTACAAGGAGTGCCATCAATTGCAATATCTCAAGTATGTAAAAAAGGCTGTAATGATATAAAAAATGGATGGGATTTTGCACTTGCAAACAAAACAATTACCTCATTAGCAAAGAAAATATTAGATAACAACTTTCCATTAGAGGAAAGAAAGTTTTTAAATGTTAATATCCCACCAATAAAACCCCAAGAGTGTAAAGGTATTAAAATCACTAAAGCTGGGTATAGAGAGTATGGTAATGATACACATAGGCATCATAACCCTAGAGGAGAGGAGTTTTATTGGGTAGGACTACATCCATTAATTTGGAAAGAGTCAAAAGATAAAACTTGTGATTTTGAAGCAATAAAAGCAAATTACATCTCAATAACACCAATAATGTTAGATTTAACTTCATATGAAGATATTGAAAACATGGAAGATTGGCTAAATAATTAAAAGGAAAAACATGAACTTTACAGAAGCAATTGAGTTAAATATAGACAAATTAGTTGGAACATTAAAAGATGAAGAGGAACTAATAGAAGTATTAAAAAAGAAATTTACAAAAAAAGAATTCAAAGTTTTCGTAGCATTTTCAGAAGGAAAAGCTTTAGATGAAGTAAAAACTATAGTAAATGATGATGAAGAAAGAATTAATGAAATTTATAAAACTGCTTGTAAAAAATTAAATCAAGAAAAAATTAAAAAAGAATTAGTTTTTTTTAAATAGAGTATAAAAATACTCTATTTTTCAAATCCTAAAAGAACCATACCAGCAAATTTATCACCTTGATAAAATTCAATTCTAAATAAATTTCCATTTTTATCAATAGAAAATCTTTTAGCCACATCTTTTTTATTTATATTAATACCTACTTCATTCTTATGTTTTTTATTCACATAACCGATTACATTTACACGTAAATCTGAAACTTCTTCAATATTAAAACTATCTTTCGCATAAACTATATCACCAAATTTAATACTCTTTTTAACACCATCAATAGATATATTGATATCTCTTTCATCTTCAATAAACTTTATATAATCGGGATGAAGTTTAGCAAGTTTTCTATTCCCATAATGAATAATGTACTCTTTACCTTCTTTAACTATAGTCATTAAAGGATTTGATGCTGTAAAAACTAAGTCCCCATCTTTGTTAATAGGAAAGTATCTTAAAAGTTTTCGTACTTTACTAAGTGGCAATTTAATTTTCTCATCATAAAAAGAGATAAAAATATCATTATCAATTACACTTTTAATTTCAACTGTTGAAATATCAAATTTTCTTTCAAATTCAATTCCCATAATCTTCATATACTCTTCAATAGCTAATAAATGATAATATACTCTCTCTTGTAAATTAAGTTCTTTACTTGCTTCATTTGCAAAAGCTGCTTTACCATTGTTAATAGCAAAATATGTAAGAGTTTTCTCCATCTCTTTATCACCAAGTCTAGTTTTAGTATTTTTAACATGATAAACATCACGTTCCCTAATAAGATTAGTATTTATCCCTTCAACAACTTTTGACGATATCTCTTCTAAATTTCCATACCTATCTATATCTAATTTAGACTGGTCAACAATTGAGCATTGTCCCCATCGTCTAGGAGACATTTTATTGTTAATATATTTTTCTCTATAAAATCCGCTTCCATCATGTAAATTTAAAATTAACTTTACTTCTTCTGACTTAATATATTTTTTAATTCTTTCAACTGTATTATAGTCTGGATCATTTTTTGATAGAGCAGCAAATTTTCTATTCATATCACCGTAAGGACCACGAGATCTTTTAATAATTGAATAAAAATTTAAATTTGGTATTACCCAAACTGAACCTTTTTTAATATCATAATGAGTAGCAATTAAAGAAGCCGCCATAAAAGCTCCTGGCTCATCACCTTGAATTCCACCAATAATTAATAAAGTGTTATCATCTTGTTCACCTTTTTTGATAAAATCAAAATCAAAACTCTTTACATCAGCATTTAAATTTTGTAGAAAAATAAATATTAATAAAATTCTAAATAGTTGTAATATGCCAAGGTTCATACCTAACGCCATCCTTATTATTTATAGTATATCTAACATCAACATATTTTAGTTGTTGTATTTTTTTAAACTCTTTTGTTTTAGCAAATCTCAATGTAAAATTTGCATGTCCAAAGCCTTTTTTTCCAACATCAAAATCTCCAATAGTATGATAAGTAAATGCTGGAGGAGCAAGAGATTTTGATGCCTGTGTAATATTTCCATTCGTTCTATGAATTTTATCAAGAAAAAGTTTTGTTTGCTTTACAATACTTCTAATTCCAGATGTTAAAGTAAGAGAATCTCCTACATCATTTTTCATTTCATAATAAGTTTTCTCAGCATGACCTTTAAATAAATAATGTCCAGTATAAGGTATTTTAATTATTAATTTCTTATTTATAGTCTCCGTAATATTGTTACTTATTCTTTTTCCAAAAAAACCATGTGCCGAAGGATTATAATAAAAAATAAACTCTAAAAAACTTATTTCTTCTTTTGTGAATTCTTCAATATTTGAAGCTCTTTTTGAAATACTTAACATTGTATCAAAACTTATAACATTAAAATTACCATAACCAATATGTCTTTGTACTAATTTCAATTTATTTCTAACTGATTGGAATACTTCATGATCTTTTTTAGAAATATATAAATCTTCACTTGTAACTATTTTATCATTTGCAAATAAATTTGAAGTAGACGATAAAGTAACTGCAGAAAGCGTAGTTAGTTGAAGAATTTTTCTTCTATTTATTTCTGACACGAATTAAAGTACCATTTTAATATTATCATGTTGACCTAAAACTTCAAATAAAGTTTTCCTATCATCTTCATTATGAACTAATAGTTCCAAAGTGTAACTTTTAAATTTACCTTTTTTACTTGTTTTTGATTCAACAATAGAGTGTTCCCTTTTAAGTACTACTTCTTTTACTGTAGTTTTAATATTTATTTGTTCTTTTACAACTAATTTGTAAGTCCAATTACATGGATAATCAAGTTCTAATTTTTCTTTACTTAAATCAATCATTTATTAACTCCTTTTAAAAACACCACTTTTACCACCAGATTTTGTCTCCAGTTGTACATTAGAAATAATCATAGATTTATCAATTGCTTTTACCATGTCATAAATTGTTAGTAGTCCAACAGATACTCCTGTCAATGCTTCCATTTCAACTCCAGTTTGTCCATTTAACTTTGCAGTAACTTTTAATTTAAAACCTGGAAGTTCTGGTAATTCTTCTACATCACAGTTAATTCCACTTAATAATAAGGGATGACACATAGGTATTAGTTCACTTGTCTTTTTAACACCCATAATAGCTGCAATTACTGCAGTTTGAATAACAGGTCCTTTTTTAGATGTATTATCAACAATAGCAGTGTATGCATCAGGAGACATACTTATTTGTCCTGTAGCAATTGCAATTCTATGTGTTTCATTTTTTTCTGAAACATCAACCATTTTTGGTCTATTATTATCATCTAAATGTGTTAAAGTCATAATATTTCCTTTATTTTCTTATATTTATTATATTCAAAAGTTAGTTAAATAAAAATTAAGTAAAGTTTAAATATAATGCAACCCTAAAATTTAAAAAGAAAGTGGGTGATTTTAGTGCCAGGCATTAAAGTTAAAGATAGTGAATCATTTGA
>NYWO01000137.1 GCA_002685075.1 Arcobacter sp. | reverse complement strand
TTTATTTAGAGTTTATTGTATTTATTTTTATTAATAAAGTGGTGCACTTTTACTTTGCACTACTGGTGTATTTTACCTTTGCACTTGACAGTTTTCCTATGTCTTTTAATTAAAGCCCTTATTTGAGCTTGTTTTTGACTGATTTCTGCATATAAGCTTTTTTTATCTTCTTTTGTTTTTTCAATATCACTTTGAACTTCAATTCTTTTAGCTTTTAAAACATCTCTTTCATTAGTTAATTGAGTAAGCTCTTCTTGTATTGAAATTAAATTGTCTTCTACTTGAGTATGAATTTCTTTAACTAAGTCTATCTTTTGATCTTGTTTATAAAGTTGTTCTTGTTTCCATCTACTTGTTGTCTTATAATCATAAATTCCTAAATCTTTTTTATTTTTATGTTTACCTCTTTTCATTCCAAGTTTTGTAAAATGCTTAAACCCTATATCTTGTAAGGGGGATAACTTTTCCTTTGTTCTATTATCAAATACAATACTTCTTCCCGTATTTGAATAATTTTTAAATAGGAAATGAGCATGAATTCTGGATTCATCTTTGTGAAGTATAATATTTATAGGTGTAGTATTTAAGTACTTACAGATATCAAGTACACAAGTTCTTATACAATTAATTAAATCTTCTTGCGTATATTTAGAACCTAATTCGTTATCAAGGGATTCACTAAAGCTAACAATACCTTCTCCCCAAGATGAGAAACAATTTCTTACGTTTCTCTTTTCTTTTTGTTTGTATCTCTTATTATGTTCAATTCTATCTTGAGAATACTTTTTTGAATAATACTTATATATATTATTTACATCAGTTTTTGATATCTCTTTGATTCTATCACTACTTACATCAATTAATATATTATTCTCATTATTAGTTAAATTAAGAGACTTAACATATCTTAGATTATGTTTTAGTCTATTTCTAATTTTTAAATTTGAAGTAGACTGTATTCTTATATTCACATAGTTTTTCATAGTAAAATCCTTTTTATTTACTATAGTAATTATATTTAAAATTAAAAATATATTTTTTTGCTGCCAATTGACTCACTGTATGACCATTAAAATGGATTATACTTTGTGAGTTTAGGAAATAAATTTCCTTAAAAAACCTTTTTTTTCCAAATTTTATAATATAATTAAAATAGATATTTTTATATAAAGAAATGGAGAAAATTTGATTGAAACTAAATTATTAACATTTGATGAAGTAATGACAAAAACATTAAAAGAAAAAAGATATTTACTTTTAGGTAATGGTTTTAGTATGGCATATGAATACGAAAGGTTTTCATTTACAAGCTTACTACAAAGTGCTGTTGATAACAAAATTATTGAAAAAGATACTCCTATATATAATCTTTTTAATGAATTTGGTACAAGTGACTTTGAAATGATTATTAAATTACTTGAATCATCATCGATTGTATTAAAATATTATGATGATATTGATCCTTCTGCTCAAGAAAAAATGAATATGGATGCTATAGCTTTAAAAAAACATTTAGTTTCTATAGTTACAAATAATCATCCCGAAAAGGCAAATAAAGTTTCAGATGAAGAATATCTTAGTTGTATTGAACTTATAAAAAGATTTGATACAATCTTTACTTTAAATTATGATTTATTACTATTTTGGACAACAATGAAGTTCATGGAGTTAGATGAAGAAGGTACCTTTATATCTGACAAAGAACGTAGGTTAAAAGTTTCTGATGGTTTTGGAAGTAATGGTATTGATGATGATAATGACTATGTAATATTTAAGAATGATAATTCAAATTTCTATCAAACTATTCATTATTTACATGGAGCATTACATATATTTGATAAAAAACATGAAATTATAAAAAATACATATAAAAGAACTCAAAAAGCATTAAAAGATCAAACTATAGAGAATTTAAATAAATCAATTTACCCAGTTTTTATATCTGAGGGGACTACAAATCAGAAAAAGGCGAAAATTATTCACAATCCATATTTAAACAATTCATATAAGACACTTAAAACTATTCCTTCATATCAATGGAATAAACCATTAAGTAAAAATATACATAATTCGTTAATTATATTTGGAACAATGCTAAAAAGTAATGATGAACATATAATTGATGCAATAATAAACAGTAAGGTTCAAAATATATATGTTGGAATTAGCTCTCTTGAAAAAATAAGTGAGTTTTCATATTTTGAGGCAAGGTTGGATGGGAAAAGACAATTACATTTTTATGATTATAATACATTAGATGTTTGGAGAGAAAAGTAATATAATTTTATTATTACTCCTTTCAACGAGAGGAGAAAGAAAAAGATTAGCCTTTTTTATGTATTTTTTTCTATTGCTCTTAGTTTATTCATAATACTATCTCCATATAGTGTTAATGACCAATAAGTACCAGTATCTTTAACTGAACGATTTTTTTCATTCTTTTTCATTAATCCAAGTGCTCTAAGTTGAACTTTTATAGTTTGAAAGTCTTCTTCTGCTATTTTAAACCTTTCTATTTTATAATCCTTGTATTCTTCTTTTGATTCTAATTCTTCTCGTTCATATGTATCTAACATCATATTTAGGGATTCTTTTAATTTTGTATCATTCGCTTCATCAATCATTAATGGTGATAATTGATAAAATATTTCATTCCAAGTATATTTTGCAACTGTATCAAACTTATGCCATTTATAGTTACTATAAATTGAAAAATCATATGCAATAATAAATTCATCTGTTCCTTGCGCTAATTTTTTAGTTCCTTCTGGTGCTTCTGTTCTTGCACTTTCAAGTTTATTTTCTAAAAGTTCTATTTCTTTTCTAAGTTCAAGTATCTCAAGAGAAGCTTCTTTGGATGGGATTAAATCTCCCTTTACCCATCCTGTACCTGGATGTTTTTTTTGCAATTTAATTAAACTTCTACTTACTACTGAACCTAATTCTTCGGGAGATAGCCAATACTTACACATTTTCGCTTGAATTAAATCTCTAAATTCTTTAAATCTCTTCTGTCCTTCTTCTTTCTCTTCCGTATATTTTTTTGGTAAATCTTCAGGACTCTTATGTAAAAAAGCAATAATTGGCTTTTTAATTTCTAATGCATATCTATATTCCTTTTCTGTATAACCCATTCCATCATTTCCTACAGAACCATATCTTCCTCCTAAAATTAAAACATAGTAGTCACTCTCATCTATTACATCTTTAATTAAGTCCCATTGTTCTTCATTAGTTGCCGGGAATAATTCCATTCCAGAAGGAATACAATCTAATTCTAATAGAGCATTCATTACTTCTTGTCTTTCTTTTTGTAAGTCAACATATGTAGAACTAATAAAAACCTGATATTTTTTTTCCATTTTGAACCTTGATAATAAAGTTATTAATTATATCTATATTTTTAGTAATAAACTTCAAAAAGTTATGTTTTGTAAAAGAGTACATATCTTGTTTAATTATAAATTAATAGTTTAAATGTTAATAATAGTACCTATTTAAGTGGTTTTTATTAAAAATAATACTTAGTAGTAGCATGCAAAGTTATACTAAAGTTTTGCATCAGCTAGGGTTAAAGAAAATAGGACTTTATTATTTTGTTTTTCTAAAGCTTTTTTTGCTTCTAAAATTGTTGTTCCCGTTGTAATTAAATCATCGCAAAGAATAAGATTTTGGTTTTTTATATTTGAAACGTTGAATTTTCTAGGATTGTTTTTTCTAAATTCTAAATCTTTTCCTGCATATTTTACAATATTTGTAGCTTTTAAGCAGTTATATTTAGGAGTAATTATTTTTGATTTTAAATGCTTTGCTAATATTGCTGTATGTGAAAAATCATGACGAGTATGGTCATCTATTGCAATAGCTTTTATTTTATCATCAAAACTAAAATTTTGAGAAAATTTAGCAAAAGAAAGTTTTGCTAAGATATTAAAAACTCTATCTCCATGAAAATAGTATTTTGATGATATTAGGTCTTCTATATCTGATAGTGCATAAAAGGAATAGTTGTAAAAATCTTTTTCAAGTTCTCTTTTATGAAAAGAGGGCTCTAATAAATTCTTTTGGCAAGTTTTACAAATAATTTGGAAAGATATGTTTTCACAAGTTAGACATTTCATAAAATAATAATACTATTTATTTTATGAAATATAAGTTTATTTAAAATTATTTGTTAAAAATTCTTTTATATCTTTAAAGTTTTCATGCTCAAAAGAATATGGAGTTTGAGGACTCGCTAATTCATGAAGTTTCATCATTATAGTTTTAGTTTGTTCTTTACCTGTGAACCCAGTACATTTCATAAAACTTTGATAACAGTTTTTTAAGTCATCACTTACAGATGAAAGAAAAAGTGTTTCAAAATATCCTTCATCTTTATTTGGTTCACAAACAATAAATATCTCGTAATTAAACTCAAAATCTAATTCACTAATTAATTTTTTTATATTTTTAATTGTATTAGTTTTTCCGTAGGTACAATCATTTTTGATATAATCAGCATCAAGTAGAAATAAGACTTTAGTTACTTCATCATTTTCAATTTTTTGTTTTAAAATTCTATATGTAGTATAGTCTTTTTTAAAAAAGTTGGGCTTATCATTCATTTTATGAAAGTTTTCATCTGAATAATTTTTTATATCTAAGTGTTCAAAAAGTCTTTTTATATATTTTTTATCATCTTTTCCTTCATGAAGTATTACTACCATCCTCTTACTTCATGATTTTGATTTAACTCATATTCAAACATTTCCTTATCATAAACATTAGCTTTTATTTTATTTTCTTTATTTTTTCCAAGTTCAATAAAACTTATATCTTCATCTTTAAGTTCTTGTGAAACTTTTGCAAAAGCATTTATCATTTCTTTTGAATGAGTAGTTGCAAAAACTTGACAGTTTACTTCTTTTGATATAGTGAAGATAATTTCCCATAGTTTTTCAAGTAGTGTGTAATGTATTCCATTATCAATTTCATCAATGAATAACTGACCATCTTCACAATGATAAAGAGCTGCTATTATTGAAATATAATGTTTTAATCCATCTCCAAACTCATTTATATCTTGATACTCTTCACTATCTAAGGATTTACATTTTGGATTATTTCCAATTATTTTAAATGATGATATATTTGAATCAAATTTATTGATTAGGGAATTTAATTCTAGTTCTTTATCATTCTCTTGTATAGATTCATAAACATAAATTAAATTATCATTAGTTAGTCCAAAATTATCTATATGTAATACATTTGCTGACATCACTGTATTATAAGAAAAATTATTAATATTAACTATTGTTTCTTTATTATTAATATTAAAGTGATACTCTTTTATTGCATTATGTTCAATTATTTCGAATTTAATAGAGTTCTTATTTGATATTGAATAATAAATTTCATTTTTTTCAATTCGCATCTTTTGATTATCTAAGAGTTTTTTATTTCCAATAAATTCTAAATTATCTCTGGAATATGAAATCTGATCTAATGCAAATGTTAGTTCTGGGACATCTTTATTATGTAAGTTTATGTATAAAGATTCCATAAATGCAGTTTTCCCAACATTATTCTTCCCCGAAATTAAATTAACTCTTTTAAAATCTTTTGCTTTAAAGTTTTTAAAACATTTAAAATCTATAATTTCAATATTTCTTAGAAAATGTTCTTGCCTTTTGTTCCTTTGGAATTAGTAAGTATATAATATAGTATTTTTGATTAAATTATGAATGGAGATTTTTAAAACGTTAGTTTTGAAAATAGAGTTTTGATTTTGAGTGAAATTCAAGGCGAAGCCAAGATTTAAAGCGGAGCGTACAAGGAACATACGTGAGCATTTAAATTTTGGATTCAACGAAGAAGTTTGCCAAAAGCTAAACTTAGATTTTTAAAACAGCCATGAATGCTTCTTGTGGAACATTCACCTTCCCTATAGATTTCATTCTTTTCTTACCAGCTTTTTGTTTTTCAAGTAATTTTCTTTTTCTTGTAATATCTCCACCATAACATTTTGCAGTTACGTTTTTACCTGTTGATTTTACAGTTTCTCTTGCAATAATATTAGCACCAATACTTGCTTGAATTGCAACTTCAAATAGTTGTCTTGGAATTAACTCTTTTAAAGCTTTAATAAACTCTCGTCCCTTTGATAAAGCTTTATTTTCTGGAACAATAATAGACAGTGCATCAACTACATCACCCGCAACTTTAATATCAAGTTTTTGTAAAATTCCTGGTCTAAATCCTATTGGTTCATAATCAAATGATGCATAACCTTTAGTTGTTGATTTTAATCTATCGTAAAAATCCATTACAATTTCATTCATCGGAATATCATAGTCAAGTAAAACTCTAGTTCCTATATAATCCATTTTATTTTGAACTCCTCTTTTGTCATTAAGAAGTTTGATTACATTTCCTAAAAACTCATCAGGTACCAGAATTGTTGCTTTTACATATGGTTCAAAAATTGTATCGATATGATTTGGCATTGGAAGTTCACTTGGATTTTGAATAGAAATTTTTTCACCATCATTTTTTAGAACTTCATAAATAACTGTAGGTGCAGTTGCTATTAAATCAAGATTAAATTCTCTCTCTAATCTTTCTTTTATTACTTCCATATGTAGCATTCCTAAGAATCCTGCTCTAAATCCACTTCCTAGTGCTGCTGAACTTTCTGGTTCATAAGAGATTGAAGAATCATTAAGTCTAAGCTTATCAAGAGCATCTCTTAAGTCTTCAAACTTATCTGTATCAATTGGATAAATTCCTGCAAATACAAAAGGTTTTGCTGGTTCAAATCCTGCAATTGGTTCTGCAGTTCTTTCTTTTGCATCTGTAATTGTATCTCCAACTGCAATTATATCAACAGTTTTAATTCCTAAAACAACAATTCCAATTTCACCTGTTTTAATCTCATTTGTAACTTGTTTTTTTAAAGGATGAGGATACATTAAAGATAATACTTGTTGTTCATGTTCTGTATTCATCATTCGAACAACTTGACCTTTTTTAATACTTCCTTCATAAACACGTACAAGAGCAAGAGCTCCAAGATAATTATCAAACCATGAGTCATAAATTAAAGCTTTAGTAGGAGCATTTGTATCTCCTTTAGGAGGTGGAACTCTATCTACAATTGAATCAATTAAATCTCGTACTCCAAGACCTGTTTTAGCACTTATTAGATTGTTTTCTGTACAGTCAATTCCAATTGCATCTTCAACTTCTTCTAATACTCTATCTGGATCAGCAGAAGGTAAATCAATTTTATTAACAACTGGTAATAGTTCTAAATCATTTTCCATTGCAATATATACATTTGCAATAGTTTGTGCTTCAACACCTTGTGTTGAATCTACAATTAAAAGTGCACCATCAGAAGATGCTAGTGATCTTGATACTTCATAAGAGAAGTCTACGTGACCTGGAGTGTCAATAAGATTTAAAACATAGTTTTGTCCATCTTTAACATAATCAAGTCTAACACTTTGTGCTTTAATTGTAATACCACGTTCTTTTTCTATATCCATTGTATCCATAACTTGTGCAGACATATCTCTATCCGCAACAGAACCACACTCTTGAATAATTCTATCAGCTAGTGTTGATTTACCATGGTCAATATGTGCAATGATACTAAAGTTTCTAATATTTTCTTGCAAGGTTATTATCCTTATTATCTATTATTTATCGCGATTATATCTAAAGTTTTGTAAGTTTGATGTTAAATTAAAAAAGTAAGATGTTTAAAAAGTAAAATAAGATTAGGAAAATCCTAATCTTATTAAATTATAAAAGGTAGTTATTTAGTAATTACAGCGTGAACTCTTCTGTTCTCAGCTCTTCCCTCTTTTGTCATGTTACTAGCAGCTGGTTTAGTTTCACCATAACCAATAGCAGTTAATCTAGAAGAATCAACATTTAAAGATTTTAAAACTTCAACAGTTTAAGCTGCTCTTTTTTCTGATAATTTTTGATTGTATTTTACAGAACCAACAGAATCTGTATGTGCTTCAATTGTAGCTTTTAATTTAGTATTGTTTTTCATCATATTAGCGAAGTTAACAATTTTTGAATTATAAGTATCTTTAATTACTGCAGAATTAGTGTCAAAGTTGATGTTTAAGTTAACTAATGTCATACAACCAACATTATCTACTTTTGCTCCAGCAATTGTATTTGGACATTGATCTAATCTATTTACAACACCATCTTTATCATCATCCATTTCACATCCCATTGCATTTACAATAGCACCTGGAACAGAATTTGGACAGTTATCTTTTGAGTCAATTACACCATCTTTATCAGAATCCATTGGAGCTGGAATAACTACAGGAACTACAGCAGGTGCTGCTTTTGCAACAGCTCCAAATGGAATAGAGAAACCTAAGTTATATAATAATGTATTATCTCCATTATCAGTTTCAATTAAATGTCTAACATCTAATTTTAATGCAAATTGTTCTGCTAATTTGTATTTAAATCCAACACCATAATTACCTACAAGACCATTTTCAGTCTCATTTGATTCATCATCAAAAAATTCAACACCAGCTCCAGCTAATGCATATAAAGATGCACTTGAAGTTAATGGATAATCTTTTACTACGTTAACAAAAAATCTAGTTACACCAGTATCTTTATTAGTTACATTTTTATAGTCAACATCTTCTATAGATCTAAAAGCAGCAAATTCTACTTGGTCAATCATAGAATCAAATTGATTAAATCCTAGTGCTAAACCACCATTGATGTAATCTCTCTCTAGATCCATATTCCCTTCATTATAAGCTCCACCGATCATTGGTGTAATTTCGTATTTGTATTCACTTGCAGCGAACATCATTGATGCACATACAATTGATGATAATATAATTTTTTTCATTTTGTATCCTTTTTTTAATAATTTTACTATAGCTAAATATTTATAATTTACGTATTAAGCAATAAATATTGAATTAACAGATTCATTGTTTTGAATTCTTCTTATTGTTTCACCAATAATTACTGATGCAGTTAACACTGTTATTTTTTTAGCATCTTTTCGTGTAGGAATTGTGTCTGAAACAATCAGTTCATCTAAAACGCCATTTGCAATTCGGTCATATGCTGGTCCTGAAAGTACTGCATGAGTACAACATGCCATAACTGAAGTTGCTCCTCTTTTCTTTAAAACTTCTGCAGCTTTTACAAGTGTTCCTGCAGTATCTACCATATCATCAACTAAGATTACATCTTTACCTTCAACATCACCAATAATATTCATAACTTCAGATTCATTTGCTTTTTCTCTTTTTTTATCGACAATAACTAAGTCATAGCCTAATTTATCAGCATATGACCTAGCTCTTGCAACTCCACCAATATCAGGACTAGCGATAATAGGATTTTTTAAGTTTTTATTTTTTAGATAATTAACAAATAAAATAGAACCAAATAAGTTATCTGCTGGGATATTAAAGAAACCTTGTATTTGTGCAGCATGTAAATCAATTGTAACAACTCTAGTAATTCCAGCAGCTTCTAATAAATCTGCAACTAACTTAGCAGTAATTGGAACTCTAGGAGCTGCTTTTCTATCTTGTCTTGCATAACCATAATATGGAATAACAGCAGAGATTGATTTTGCACTTGATCTTTTTAGTGCATCTACCATAATTAATAGTTCCATTAAACTATCATTTGTTGGTGCACATGTAGGTTGGATGATATATACATCTTGACCCCTTACACTTTCTGTAATTTGAACAGACATTTCTCCATCACTAAACTTCTTACAAGTAGCATTAGATACTGGAACACCTAGATAGCTACCAACTTTAGCAGCAAATTCAGGATTAGCAGAACCACTAAATATTTTATATCTTGACATGAAAATTTCCTTAATTGAATGAGTATATTTGCGATTTTATCTAAAAAGTACTTAATGAATTGTTATTGAATTGTTAATTGATAATTTTTATAATATTGTATAAAAAATATATAGTTAAACTGTTCTTTTAATATAAAAATATTTGTATAATTTTTTTGTTCTTCTAAAAATTAATATGTAGCGCGTACATATTTATAATAATTATAACAAAAGGAAAATATATGAATAAAAAAATTAGTTTAGTAACATGTGGTTTATTATTAAGTACAAGTATGGCATTCGGAGCAGATTCAATTGATGAAGCTTTTAAATCAGGAAGTGTCTCTGGTGACATTACATTGTATGGCGTTACAACAGATAATAAAGGTGGAACTGCAAATACAGATGATTCTTATGCTACAACAGGATTAGCTTATGAAACTGCATCATACATGGGGTTAAGTGCAAAATCTGGTTTTAGAGCTGGTCATGCATTTGGTAGTTCAACTTTAGCTAATGATGCTTTAATGACAGAAGCTTATATAAAATATGCTACTGAAGGTTTCTTCTTATCAGTAGGTAGACAAGCAATTGATTTAGAATGGTTAGGTGATTATAATGAGTCTGTTGTTGCTGGAATTACAGCAATTCCTGATACAACAATAGTTTTAGGATATGTTAATCAACAAGCAGCAGCTGATGAAGATGAAATTGGTGACTTTTCAGAAATCACAGAAGATGGTGCATATGTAATTGATGCTAAATATACTGGTTTAACTAATGTTGAATTGAATCCTTATTTCTATAGTGCACCAGATGTTGCTGATTTTTATGGTTTAAAAGCTACTTATTCAGCTGATATGTTTGGTGTTGTAGCACAATATGCAGCATCAAGTGAAGATACAGGTTCTGATGGTTCTATTGGTCATATTGAAGCAAATACATCAATTTCTGGTATTTCTGCAGCACTTGGATATATTAAAACAGATAAAACTGCAGGTGTTGCAAGTATTTCTGCATATGGTGATAATATCTCTCCTTTTGATAATGGTGTAAATACATATTCTGCTGATGCAAAAACTGTATATGGTTCTTTAGGATATTCAATTGCAGGTGTTGATTTAGGTTTACTTTATGGTGAAACTGATTATGCTGTAAACTCTGAAGAAAAAGAGTTAAACTTAACTGCAGGTTACAGTATTACAGATAGTTTAGGATTATCTTTATTATATGTAAAATATGACGAAGAAGGTTCATCTATAAATGATAGTGATTATGCAAGTGCTACTTTAGCGTATTCATTTTAATCTAATTAATCTAAAAATAATTTAGGAGTTAATCTCCTAAATTATAAAACTAAATAATAAGATTATTTAGTACTTTCAATCCAAGCACTTCCAATTACTTTTTGCTCATCATAAAAAACAGCTAATTGACCAGCTGCAACACCAAAAGAAGGCTCTTTTAATTTTATTATTGCTTTGTTATTTTCTATTATTACATCACAAGGTAAAGAGGCTGATCTGTATCTTAATTTAACACTAGCTTTAAACTTAGTATCATCAATAAACATATTTAATCCATTTGCAATTACTTCATTTACTTCTAAAATTTCTTTTTTACCAACAACTATTGTATTGTTTTTTGGATTTAACTTTTTAACAAAATGGGGTACTTGAGCACCTTTTACAGTAAAGCCTCTTCTTTTGCCTATTGTATAGTGCATATAACCTTTATGTTCACCTATAATATTCCCATCTTCATCTAAAACATCACCAGGAAGATCTATATTTGCATGTTTTTTGATTACATCTGTATAAACAGTTTCAACAAAACAAATTTCTTGTGATTCATTTTTTTGCGTAATTTTTTTATAAACACTTGATAATGTTTGAGCAAATTTTATAATATCCTCTTTTTTATAAGTACTAAGTGGAAACATCATATAAGCAATTGCTTCTTTATTTACTTGTGATAAAAAATAACTCTGATCTTTAGTTTTATCATCGGCTTCATATAGAAACTCACCATCTGTTTTTACATAATGTCCAGTTGCTAAGAATTCACATCCCTTATCTTGTGCAAACTTTAACATAGCACCAAATTTGATTTGCTTATTGCATTTTACACAAGGGTTAGGAGTAGTACCTTCTAAATAAGAATCAACAAAATAATCATATATTTCACGCATAAATTTTTCGCTCAAATCTAATACATGATATTTTATGTTTAAGAACTTTGCTATATCTTCTATATGACTTAAGTTTTTTTCATGATAACCATCATTTCTATTATGAAGTTTTAAATAAACACCTTCAATTTCAAAGCCATCTTTTTGAAGCATGTAAGCAGTAACAGAGGAATCAATTCCTCCACTCATACCTACCATTACTTTTTTTTTCATAGTATGTCCTTTTTTATTTTAAAAGTAATTACTTATAAATCCTCCACCTAAACAATACTCACCATCATATAAAACAAGACTTTGTCCTAAAGTTACTGCTCTTTGAGGCTTGTCAAATTTAACAATAACTTTATCATCAATGATTTCTGAAACTGTACAAGCTTGTTTTTGCTGTCTATATCTAACTTGAGCCATTAATTTAGTACCAACTTTAGGAGGCGTTTCAAGTACCCAGTGCATATGTGAAGCTTCTACATTTTTATTCATAAGTAAAGGATGAACAGTATCTTGAACAACTGTTAAAGTATTATTTTCAATATCTTTTTTAGCAGCATACCATGGTTTATGAATATGACCATCAGATTCAGTTTCTTTAATTCCACCAAGACCAATACCTTTTCTTTGACCTAATGTGTAACAAATAAGTCCTTTGTGTTTTCCTATAACTTTTCCATTCTCATCAATAATATCTCCAGGAATAGCTTTCAGGTGTTGTGTAATAAAATCATCAAATCGTTGATTTCCTATAAAACAAATTCCAGTACTATCTTTTTTATCACTAACAGGAAGATTATGTTCTCTTGCTATTTCTCTTACTTCTTTTTTTGTTAAATCACCAAGCGGAAACATAGCATGCGATAGTTGTTCACTTGAAAGTGCATGTAAGAAATAAGATTGATCTTTAGAGCTATCTTTTGGAGTGTCTAATACATAATGGCCTTCGTATTTTGCTATTTTTGCATAGTGTCCAGTTGCAATCATATCTGCACCCATTTTTTTAGCT
>NYWO01000136.1 GCA_002685075.1 Arcobacter sp. | reverse complement strand
TTTAGATAAAAAAGGTGAAGAAAAAGTATTAGTATATGATTTAGGTGGTGGTACTTTTGATGTTACTGCACTTGAAATTGGTGATGGTACTTTTGAAGTATTAAGTACTGATGGTAATGCATTCTTAGGTGGAGATGATTTTGATAACGCAATTATTGATTGGTTAGCAAAAGAGTTTGAAACTGAAAATGGCTTTGATGTTAAAAATGACAAAATGGCATTACAAAGATTAAAAGATGCTGCTGAAAATGCTAAGAAAGAATTATCTTCTGCAGAGTCAACAGAAATTAACTTACCATTTATTTCTATGGGGTCTGCAGGTCCTGTTCACTTAGTTAAATCATTAACTAGAGCTAAGTTTGAATCTATGACTGAGCACTTAATTACAGAAACTTTAGACCATATTAAAGTTGCTTTAAGAGATGCTGGTTTAGATAAAGAAGAAATTGAAGAAATCATTATGGTTGGTGGATCTACTAGATTACCAAAAGCAAATGAAATTGTAAAAGAATTCTTCGGTAAAGACTTAAATAAAGGTGTTAACCCTGATGAAGTTGTTGCTGCTGGTGCTGCTGTTCAAGCTGGTGTTTTAAAAGGTGATGTTAAAGATGTATTATTACTAGACGTTACTCCTTTATCACTTGGAATTGAAACTTTAGGTGGAGTATTAACTAAACTTATTGAAAAAGGAACTACAATTCCTGTTAAAAAATCTCAAGTATTCTCAACAGCTGAAGATAATCAACCAGCAGTTTCTATTCACGTAGGACAAGGTGAGAGAGAATTTGCTAAAGATAACAAATCATTAGGTATGTTTGAATTATCAGATATTCCAGCAGCTCCAAGAGGTGTTCCTCAAATTGAAGTAACATTTGATATTGATGCAAATGGTGTTTTAAATGTATCTGCAAAAGATAAAGGAACTGGTAAAGAAAATAAAATTACTATTTCTGGTTCATCTGGATTAAGTGATGAAGAAATCGAAAAAATGGTAAATGAAGCAGAAGCAAACAAAGAAGTTGACGCTAAGAAAAAAGAAGTAATTGAAGTAAGAAATCAAGCTGACGCTTTATTACATTCAACTAAGAAAACATTAGAAGAAAATCCTGACGCAGTTTCTGAAGAAGAGAGTAAAGCAATTATCGATGCGGCAGCTGAGTTAGAAGAGTTATTAAAAGATGAAAATGCTACTAAAGAGCAAATTGAAGAAAAAGTGAAAGCTTTAACTGAAAAATCTCATAAATTAGCAGAAGCAATGTATAAAAAAGAAGGTGGAGACCAAGCTGGTGGACAACCTGATAAAAAAGCAAAAAAAGACGATGACGATGTTATCGACGCTGAAGTAGAGTAAATCTCTGCTTCATGCAAACTATAATCTTCCTACTGTTAGTTTTTCTAATAGTAATATTTTCAGTATTGCAATATTTTAAAAGTAAAAATTCAAGACTAGATAAGTTAAAATCTGGTGAATGTCCAGATTGTGGACAAAAAACAAAAACCTTTTATGATAACAATACTAAAACAACTTTTAAACAAGAAATAATATCTGCTAAAATATTAAAAGGCGGTGGATGTTCAGGTGTTCCTGATATTGAGTATAAATGTAAATCATGTGGACTTAAGGAAGTTTATAACAGTTAACTTGCTATAATTTCTAAAAATGGATTTATATCTTGAAAAATTATTTACTAATACTACTACTATCATTTATTATACTTGGTTGTTCTAATAAAAAACAAACTTTACCTACTGATATATCAAAAAATACTATTCATAAAACTAATGCTAAAAAAACAGAATTTGATCAATTAAAAGGATTTTATGAAGATGATTTAGATCTAGCTTTAGCTGTATTTAAAGAAGCTTGTACAAAATCGATTAAAAAAGATATTTTTAAACAAGTATGCGCAAACTCACAATACTACAATAATGGAGTAATATTTTTTACAAAATATTTCACACCAAGAGTTCTAGTATCTAATACTGGAGACAAGGGTCTTATTACTGGCTATTTTGAGCCCTTATTGTATGGAAGTAGAACAAAAGATGAGATATATAAATATCCTGTTTATAAAACACCAAAAGATTTAGTAACAATCAAAAACAAAAAAAAATATCCAAATTTTAAGAAATTAAGATATAAAGCAAAAATTAAAAATGGAAAATATGTACCTTATGATTCACGAGAGCAAATAGAAAAATCAAATAATTTTGAAGTTATTTGTTATGTAAGTAATAAAGTAGATCTTTTCTTTATGCAAATTCAAGGTTCAGGACGAGTTCAGTTGAATGATGGGAAAATTATAAATATTGGATATGCAAATCAAAATGGAAGAAAATATTTTGCAATTGGAAAGTATTTAATTAAAGAAGGATATTTAACAAAAGAAGAAGTATCTTTACAAACTATAAAAGAGTTTTTAGAATCAAATCCTTCTAAAATGCAAGATATAATGAATTTAAATGAAAGTTATGTTTTTTTTCATGAAAGTCTTAATAGTGCAACTGGAAGTTTAAATGTTCCATTAATTGCAAAAAGAAATATTGCAGTTGATAGAAATTATATTCCTTTAGGAATGCCAGTATTTTTGGAAACATTTAATCCAAAAACAAAAGAGCCTATTAATAAACTTGTAGTTGCTGCTGATACAGGAGGAGCTATTAAAGGTGAAATAAGAGCTGATTATTTTATGGGATTTGGAAAAGAAGCAAAAGAATTAGCAGGTCTTATGAAAGAAGAAGGTCGACTTCATATGCTAATTCCTAAGATTTAGTATTTGTTTTAAATTAGTAGTTATTAGCTACAACAGCCATTCCCACAGCAGTTATCTCTTGCATCACTGTAAAATGAAATAACGAAATTGTTATACATTTCTTGTAAATCAAATTCGTGTTTCTTACAAAAATCATTATTCATAGTATGTTTCATTTCAATTGCTTTTAATAATGCTTCATCTTTTGATTGAAACTTTAAATTGTTTTCTAAGTTACTTTTTTTAAAACAAGCACACTGATTTGAAACAATAATTTTATACATTCAATTGTCCTTAATATCTTTTTTAAATTTATTTTGAAGGGTATCTAAAAGTCACTTATTTCTTATTAAAGCACTTTAAGAAGTAAAACTAGATAAAATATAGTGATTAATTATACAAAAGGAAAAAAATGCATATTACAAATTTAATTTCTCAGAACTTTGGAAAGTTTGCTAAAACAGAATTCCCATCATTTATTCAAAGAATTATAAACGCATCATACGTTAAATTTTTAGGTTTAAATATGAGTGAATTTAAAAAACCAAAGTTTTATAAATCGTTAAATGCTTTATTCACAAGGAAGCTAGAGATTTCAAGAGAAATAAATAAAGAAAAAAATGTAATAGTATCTCCAACAGATAGTCTTATAACAGAATGTGGAAAAATAGAAGATGATATTGCCTTACAAATTAAAGGAATGGAATATAGTATTGAAGATTTATTAACTTACTATTGTAATGATAATTTAGAAAAAATGAAAAATGGTTCATTTATGAATTTTTATCTTTCCCCAAAAGATTACCATCGATATCATGCTGCAAGTGACTTCAAACTTAAAAAACTTATTCATGTTCCAGGAAAACTTTACCCAGTGAATTTAAAATATTTAAATAAAGAACTTGATTTATTTGTACAAAATGAAAGAGTTATTATAGAGTGTGAAAAAGATGGAAAACTATTTTATATGGTATTTGTAGGTGCACTTAATGTAGGTCAAATGGTCTTTGAATTTGAGCCAAGAGTTGAAACGAATATTGATACGAGTGAAATAAAAGTATATGAATATGAAAATGTAGAAATTTCAAAAGGTGACTGCTTAGGTTATTTTAAAATGGGTTCTACTGTAGTAATGTTATGGGAAGAAAATAGTGTAGAAATAGAAAATTTATTAAATCAAGATGTAAGATTTGGTCAAGCAATAGCAAAAGAAATATAGTTTCTTATATTTGGAGAAAAATGAATAATAAAATATTTTTAAAAATAGGATCAATGTTTATTTTAGCATTGATCGCATACCTTTCCTTTGTTATATTTTTTCTTTCACCAATGATTAATAACTATTTAAGTGATTTAGAATTAAAAAATAAAAAATCTAATTTTTCAAAAGTTGTTTCAAGTATAAATTTAAAATTAGATAATTTGAAAAATAAAGATATGTTAATTAAAGATATAGAATCATTATTAAAAGAATATAGTTTACTAGAAAAAATAGATGTATATATTTTTGATACTTCAGGAAAAGTAATAATTGATATAAATAATGAATTTAAATTAAAAGATATTTCTAAAGTAACCCTTCAAAATACAAAAGATGTGATACTTTTAGACAAGATAAAAAAATCTTATAATGAAAAAAGTGAGTTTGAGTATTTTTGGAATACAAAAGATGATATTAATAATTACACTTTTCCAAAAATATCTTGGGTTGAGTATAATAAAACGTTAAATTGGTATATTGTTCCCTCAATATATAAAAAAGATTTATCAAATTATTTTCAAGGAATAAACAAATTTATATTAAATGTTTCTATTATAATATTTATGGTCTTAACTATAATTAGTATAATTCTTATATTTAAAGTTTTAATGCCAATAAAAAGAATATTCTTAAGTGATCAAGAAAATCAAGTTGAAGAAAACAATAAAATATTAGAAGATGAAATATTAAGAAAAACAAGAGAAATTAATACAAAATTTTACTATGATGAATTAACAAATTTAAAAAATAGATATGCACTTGAAGAAGATATTAAAGGTTTTGATTTTGTTTCTGTTGCTTTAGTTGATATTGATTCTTTTGATGATATTAATGAGCTTTATGGATTTTCTACAGGAAATTTAGTTTTAAAAGAAACGGCAAATATACTAAAAGAATTTTGTGATAAATTTAATTTAATCACATATCGAATACATGGTAATGTTTTTAGTGTGACTGATAAAGAAATGATGGAGTTTAGTAAGTATAATCGATTTATAAGTGAGTTATCAACGTTATTTAAAAATAAACCTATTATTGTAGAAGAATTAGATATAGAAATTTTTATAGATATTACTCTTGGCATATCTATAGCACAAGAAGAGCCTTTAAAGACAGCTGGAATTGCACTTAAAAAAGCAAAAAAAGGAAATCAAAGATTTTTTGTTTACAATAATGAACTAGATACAAAAGAAATTATTGAAAAAACAATATTTTGGAGAGAAAAAATTAAAAGTGCATTAAAAAATAATACGGTAACCCCATTTTATCAACCAATTTATAATAGAAAAAATGAAATTGTAAAATATGAAACATTAATGAGAATTAAAGATGTTGACGCAGAAGAAAATGAAATATTTCTTTTACCGTATTTATTTTTAGATGTTGCTGTTAAAACTAAACAATATTTACAACTATCTCATCTAGTTATTTCAAAGGCATTAGAAGACTTAAGTAAAACACAGAAACAAATATCATTTAACTTAAGTTTTAAAGATATTTTAGATTTAGATTTTGTAGAGTCTTTAGATAAAAATTTAGATAAAATTGATAGTGTTAATAAAGAAAGAATAGTTTTTGAGATTTTAGAAAGTGATAATATTACAGATTATACTATTTTAGAAGATTTTATTTTTAAATATAGAAAGTTAGGTATAAAAATAGCAATTGATGACTTTGGTACGGGTTATTCTAATTTTGCGCATATTTTAAAAATTAGACCTGACTATATTAAAATTGATGGGTCTTTAATTAAAGATATTGATACAGATAAAAATTCATACGAAATGGTAAAATCAATAATTGAATTTTCAAGAGCTTTAAATATAAAAGTTATTGCTGAGTTTATTCATTCTCAAGAAGTTTTTGATTTAGTTATGGATTTAGGTATTGATGAGTTCCAAGGTTTCTATTTAGGAAAACCAGATGAACATATTACGTAATTTTAATTAAACAAAAGTTTATTCTTGTAAAATTAAGAAAGAAAAAAAATTAATAAATAAGGGTACAAAATGTCTACAATTACAGAACTTGGTTCATTACCATTAGCAGGTACAAAAAAAGGTGTTATTTCGGTTTCAAATGTTACAGAACCTTATGGAAAAGATACTCCTGATATCGTAAGTATTGGTGTTTCTTTAAATGGTCAAGATATTCAATGGAAATCACATCTTCCATATGAAAACTTAGATGAAGTTATTGCTATTTTACAAAAAGCAAGCGAAGATAAAAAAAACTCATAATAAAGAAGAGTAAAGGAAGAAACTATTAGTTTAAGTAACTTGTAGTTTCTCTTAACTCTTGCTTCCATAAAGCCATACCTCCAAATAAATGAGCTGTATTTTTATATCCTTGTTCAATTAAAAAGTTTCCTATAGTTCTTGTTCTATTTGCATGTGCACATATTAATACAAAAGTTTGATTTTTTGAAGTTACTATTTTCTCAAATTCTCTCATCCAATTTTCTATATTGTGATTTCCATATTCATCAAAAAATGTCATAAGGTGTGCATTTTTTATTACACCTGTTCTTTTATATTCATCTTTTCTTCTTACATCAATCATTACTATATTATCATCAATCATTTTTTCTACTATTCTAGGTTGTAAATCTACTAATTCATTCATAATTATCCTTCGCTAAAATAGAATTTTAACATAAAATACTTATATTCAAATATAATAAAATCTTATATATTAATATATACTAAAGAGGAATTAACAAACTCTTTACAAATTTTGAATATAATAAGAAAAATATAATATAGGACTTTAAATGAAAAAAATATTATTACTACTATTTATGAGCTTTTATGCTTTTTCTTTAGATCTTCAACAAGGTTTTTTAGATCCTGATGATGCATTTAAAAAAGAGTTTATAAAAAAAGACGATAAGGTAGTTTTTACTTTAAATCTTGGGAAAAATATTTATTTATATGATGATAAATTAAAAGTATTTATTAGCAAACCTTCTAAAATTGACATTACAGAAGAAGTAAATATTCCTAAACCAATAGAATATGATGGTTTTATTGTTCATTTTGATAATCAAAAAATTGAAATACCTTTTTCTTTATTAAAGTCAAAAGTAGATTCTTCTTCATATGAATTAGAAGTAATGTTTCAAGGGTGTTCAAAAGCAGGGTTGTGTTATGCACCTATGAGTGCTAAGTATAATTTAGAACTTAATTCATCTAGTACAAATACAGTTTTAAGTCCTAACGAAGATGTAAAAACAAATCTTAAAATAGAAAATAACTCAATAAGTAATAATGATTTAAATGAAACAGATAGTATTGCAAACACTTTAAAAACTGGAAATATGCTGTTAGTATTAGCTACATTTTTTGGCTTTGGATTATTACTTTCATTTACACCATGTGTTTTTCCAATGATCCCAATTTTATCTTCAATAATAGTTGGAGCTTCTCAAAATGAGAAAATGACTGCAGGAAAAGGTTTCTTTCTTTCATTAATTTATGTTTTAGCAATGGCAATGGCTTATACAATAGCAGGTGTAATAGCAGGATTATTTGGAGCAAATTTACAAGTTGCACTTCAAAATCCATATGTTCTAACAGTATTTGCGGCTATTTTTGTAGCTCTTGCATTTTCAATGTTTGGATACTTTAAAATTGAATTACCTCAAAGTATTCAAAATAAGATTAATAAATCAACTGATGGTAAAGAAAAACAAGGTGTTATAGGAATTGCCATTATGGGATTCTTATCAGCACTAATTGTTGGGCCTTGTGTAGCTCCTCCACTTGCAGGTGCACTTGTTTACATTGGTCAAACAGGTGATGCAGTTCTTGGTGGACTTGCACTGTTTGTATTAAGTATGGGAATGGGTATGCCATTATTATTAATAGGACTTGGTGCAGGAAAGTTTATGCCAAAACCTGGTGGTTGGATGGATAGTGTATCAAAAGTATTTGGTATCATTATGTTAGCAATTGCAGTATGGATGTTAGATAGAGTATTAGATGCAAGTGTTGTTATGTTTTTATGGTCAGCTTTATTTATTGGAGCTGCTATTTATTTAAACATATATAAACATATAATAGCGCAAGTTATAACAGTGTTAATTTTTCTTTATGGTGTTACTCTGTTCTTTGGAACAGTTTCAGGAGCTACAAATCCTTTAAAACCATTTGAGAAATTTACAAATGCTTCAGGAATA
>NYWO01000135.1 GCA_002685075.1 Arcobacter sp. | reverse complement strand
TTACCTTAGTATGTATTTATAAAATTGATACACACGTTTATATAAGTTGGATTTAATCCCATTAATGCACGAATAACGTACTTCTAATCTTGTAAAATTTAGTTAGATTATCAAAAGTAAATCTTTGAGGTTATATTATCAAAGTGGAATGGGTATATATATGTGTATAATTTTGCGGATTATAGCTAGTTTAATATAAATTTAAGCTTTAAGAAGAAGGGCTTTTGCCCTTAATTCTTAAATATCATCAAGTGATTTGTAGTTTTCTAAGTATTTTGTATCATAATTATTTGAAATAAAGTCTTCATTTTCCATCATTTTTTTATGGAAAGGAATAGTTGTTCTAATTCCCTCAACTTCAAACTCGTTTAAAGCTCTTTTCATAATATTAATAGCTTTATTTCTATCTCTACCCCAAACAATTAGTTTTCCAACCATTGAATCATAATAAGGAGGAACAACATAACCTGCGTATAAATGAGAGTCAACTCTTACATTTCTTCCACCAGGAACCATCCATTGTGTTACTTTTCCAGGACTTGGTAAAAATGAATTAGGATCTTCTGCTGTAATTCTTACTTCAATAGCATGACCTCTAAATTTAATTTTTTCTTGTGGTGGTAACTCTTCACCTTGAGCAACTTTAATCATTAATTCAACAATATCAATTCCACTTACCATTTCAGAAACTGGATGCTCAACTTGAAGTCTTGTATTCATTTCCATAAAGTAAATATTTTGTTTATCATCTGCTAAGAATTCAAAAGTACCTGCACCCTCATATTTAAGGAATTTTGTAGCTTTTACTGCAACATCATGTAAATGTGCTCTAGTTTCATCATTTAATAAAATTGCAGGTGATTCTTCAATAACTTTTTGATGTCTTCTTTGTAAAGAACAATCTCGCTCCCCTATGTGAATAGCATTACCATGAGAATCTCCAATAACTTGAACTTCAATATGTCTTGGGTTATTGATAAATCTTTCTAAATACATAGTACCATCACCAAAAGCAGCTAATGCTTCAGAAGAGGCAGCCATAAATAATTGATCAAAATCTTCAGCAGTGTTAACAAGTCTCATTCCTCGACCACCACCACCAGCAGATGCTTTAGCCATAATTGGATAACCAATTTCTTCTGCAACTTTTCTACCTTCTTCTAGTGAATGAACTGCTCCATTAGAACCAGGAACAACAGGAACACCAGCTTTAATCATTTCATCTTTTGCTTTAGATTTATCAGCCATTTTTTCCATTACTTCAACAGATGGACCAATAAACTTAATATTATGAAGTCTACAAATTTCTACAAAGTCTTGATTTTCAGATAAAAATCCATAACCTGGAAAAATTGCATCACAACCTGTCATTTCAGCAGCTGTTATTAAAGCAGGAATATTTAAATATGAATCAATAGATTTAACTCCACCAATACATACCGCTTCATCTGCATGTTTTAAATATGATGCGTTTTTATCACCAGCAGAATAAACTGCTACTGATTTTTTACCCATTTCTCTAATAGTTCGAATAGCTCTTTGAACTATCTCTCCTCTATTAGCAATTAGAATTTTTTTAATTTCAGCCATATTCAGCTTCTCTTATATTTTTTCTATAGTAAAAATAGGCATATCAAACTCAACTGGATCACCATCTTTTACTAATATTTCAACAATTTTACAATCAAATTCAGCTTCAACTTCATTCATAATTTTCATTGCTTCTAAAATACATAAAGTTTGACCTTTCTTAACTGTATCCCCAACTTTAATAAATGCAGGTGCTTCAGGTGATGGAGAAGAGTAGTATGTTCCTACCATTGGAGAATCAATTGTATCAGCAGCAATTGCAGCAGCAGGAGCAACAGGTGCTACTGTATCAACAGCCGCAACAGGTGCAGCAGCAACAGCAGGTGCAGCAACAGGTGCTGCAGTAGTAGTTACAACAGTACCACCTTCAAATCCAGTTTGCATAGATATTTCAAATTCACCATCTTTAACTTTTAGTTTGTTTAATTCACTCTTGTCAAATACTCTTATTAATTCTTTGATTTCTTTAAAATCCATAGTCAGCCTTTTCTTATCGTTTGTTAAAATTTTTAACATATTATCACAAGTTTAATTATAATTTTATTTTTAGTAAAATAAATCAGCTCAATTTAAGTTAATATGAATAATTTTTATCCACTAAGAGTATTAAATACCAAAATAAATCATCTTTAGCTATAATCTTATAAAATTTACTAAGGGCAAAAAATGTTAAAAGACAGAACATTTATAAATATTGCAAAAGAAATTTCTAGTGCTTCAAAATGTGTATCAAAACAAGTTGGTGCTGTAATTGTAAAAGATGGAAGAATACTTTCAACAGGATACAATGGAACTCCAGCAGGATTTACAAATTGTAGTGATCACTGGAATGAAGAGTATACAAAAGATCATCATGATTGGTCAAAAACTTATGAAATACATGCTGAAATGAATGCAATTATTTGGGCAGCTAGAAAGGGAATAAGCATAGAGGATGCAACTATTTATGTAACATTAGAACCTTGTAGTGAGTGTTCAAAAAACTTAATAGCAAGTGGAATAAAAAGAATTGTATATGATAAAGCTTATGAACATACAAACTCAGAAATAATTACAAAATTCTTAAAAGACAATAATGTAATAATTGAACAAATTGATAACTGTTAAACTATGGCAAATATTGGATATAAAAACAACACTCAATTTTATAAAAGAGTTATAAAAAGATATGGAATAAGTGCAAGAGGTGTTCATTGGAATTGTGAAGAAACTCAATATCTTCGATTTAAAATATTAACAGAGTTTATAGAAGATGAAATAAAAGATTGTCAGATTGTAGATGCAGGATGTGGTTTTGGAGAGTATTATAACTATTTATTTGACAAAGATTTAAAACCTAAAAACTATCTTGGTATTGATTGTGAAGAAGAGATGATAAACGAAGCTGTAAAAAGATTCTTAGATACAAAATTCGTTTTGAAAAATATACTTGAAGACAAGCTTCCTAGTGCAGATTATTATATATGTAGTGGAGCTATGAATACGTTAAATAAAGATGAAGTTTTAACTTTTATAAAGCGCTCATATAAAGCTTCTAAAAAGGGTTTCGTTTTTAATTTCTTAAAAGAAGATTCTTTAACGAATGTCTCTATAAATACAGTACTTAAATTTTGTAAAAGTATCTGCTCACAAATAAAAATAAAAGATGATTACCTCGAAAATGACATATCAATTTTTTTAAAAAAATAAAATATCATACCTATTTCATATATTAAGAATAAAATTATTTAACTAGTTTAAAGGAGTTTATATGAAAATAGGTCTATTTATCCCCTGTTTTATGAATGAGCTATACCCTGATATTTGTAAATCAACTTATAAAATATTAAAGCAACAAGGTTTGGATATTGATTATCCTTTAAATCAAACATGTTGTGGTCAACCAATGGCAAATTCAGGATGTTCTAAAGATGTTGAAGTCTTAGCAAAACAATTTGTTAAAACTTTTAAAGAGTATGATTATATAGTTGCACCTAGTGGTTCTTGTGTATCAATGGTAAAAGAACACTATGCAACTTTTTTCAATAATGATAAAGATTATAATAAAGTAAAAGCTTCTATTTATGAAGTATGTGAATTTCTACATGATGTAGTAAAAGTTGAAAATTTAAACTTTGATAAGCCCTTTGCTCATAAAGTAGGTTTACATAATTCATGTCATGGTCATAGAGTTTTAAAACTAGCAACTGCTAGTGAACTTAATATTCCATATAACTCTAAATTAAAAAACTTACTAAATAAAGTACCACAAATTGAACTTGTAACTTTAAAAAGAGAAGATGAGTGTTGTGGTTTTGGTGGAACATTCTCAGTTGCTGAAGAAGATCTTTCAATTGCAATGGGAAAAGATAGAATAAAAGATCATTTAGATTCAGAGGCAGCTGTAATGACAGGTGCAGATATGTCATGCCTTATGCATATGGATGGAATTATAAATAGAAATAATCATCCAATAAAAGTAAAACATATTGTTCAAATCCTATTAGGAGAAGAAGTATGAGTACAAAACATCCACAAAATGCAAAAGAGTTTGTAGCAGATGATGAGAGAATGCATTGGCATGACCAAGCTTTATGGTTTGTTAGAGAAAAAAGAGATATAGCAAGTAAAACAATTCCTGAATGGGAGCAATTAAGAGAGTTTGCAAATAGAATTAAATCTCACACTATGGCAAATCTTGATACATATCTTTTAGAATTTGAAAAAAATGCAAATGCCAAAGGTATCACTGTTCATTATGCAGCAGATGCTAAAGAGCATAATGAAATAGCTTATAAACTTTTAAAAGAAAAAAATGTAAAAAAACTAGTTAAATCAAAATCTATGTTAACAGAAGAGTGTCATTTAAATCCTTTTTTAGAAGATAGAGGTATTGAAGTAATTGATACAGATTTAGGTGAAAGAATTGTTCAATTAAGAAATGAACCCCCATCTCATATTGTACTTCCTGCAATTCATCTTAAAAAAATGGATGTTTCGGATACTTTTGTAAAACACTTAGGAACAGAACCTGGAAATGATGATCCAACTTATCTTACACGTGCTGCACGTGCTAGTTTAAGAGAAGATTTTTTAACAGCAGAAGCTGGAATGACGGGAGTTAACTTTGCAATTGCCGAAACTGGAGGAGTTGTTGTTTGTACAAATGAAGGAAATGCAGATATGGGAGCTTCTGTTCCTAAACTTCATATAGCTTCAATGGGAATTGAGAAAGTAATTCCAAGATTAAAAGATTTATCTGTATTTACAAGACTATTAGCAAGATCAGCTACAGGTCAACCAATTACATCTTATACTTCACATTTTCATGCACCAATTGAAGGTGGAGAAATGCATATTATTATTGTTGATAATAAAAGAAGTGAATTTTTATCATCTCCTAAATACAAAAAGGCATTAAATTGTATTAGATGTGGAGCTTGTATGAATACATGTCCTGTTTATAGAAGATCAGGAGGTCATTCGTATGAATATGTAATTCCAGGACCAATTGGTTCTATTTTAGGATCGGTTAAAGAGCCTGAAAAACACAATACTTTACCATTTGCTTGTACTTTATGTGGTTCTTGTACAAATGTATGTCCTGTAAAAATCGATTTAGATTCACAATTATATGCAAGAAGACAAGATTTAAGTGAATTAAATTTAATTGATTCAAAAAAGAAAATGGCTATGAAAGTAACTGCATGGTTAATGACTAAACCAAAACTATTTGATTTTGCAGGAAAAATGGCTAGAAAAATTGTTCCTAAACTTCCTGATTCTATTGTTTATAACAAAGCAAATGCATGGGGAAAACAAAGAGATATGCCAAAAATGGCAGAGAAAAGTTTTAAAGAAATGTTTGAACAAGGAGACTTAGATGACTAGTAAAGAAAAAATATTAGAAAACATCAAGAAAAATAATGCAGTTGTAGATGTAGAACTTCCTTCTTATGAAAACTTTGGGATTACTTACGAAGATAAATTCGAGAAATTCGCAACAATGATTGAAAGTGTTGGAGGGAAAGCTCTAAGAATTGATAAAAAAGATTTAGATAAAACTATTAATGAATTATATAAAGATGAAAAAATAATTGCTTCTAATGTAGATGGTTTTACTTTAGGTAATTTAGATTCAAATGAAGAAGAAGATCCACATAATTTAAAAGATATTGATTTAGCTGTTGTAAAAGGTAATTTTGCAGTTGCAGAAAATGGCGCTATCTGGATGAAAAATGAAGAGAATAGACATAGGTCTTTATATTTTATTGCACAAAATATTGTAATTGTAATTGATGAAAAAGAAATTATTTCAAATATGCATGAAGCATATGAAAAAATAAATTTTGAAAATAGTGGCTATGGAGTGTTTATATCAGGACCTTCAAAAACAGCTGATATTGAGCAATCACTTGTAATTGGTGCTCATGGTCCAAAATCTGGTTATGTAATTTTTACAAAATCTTGATATAATAGCTAAATAGAGGACTTAAATGAAAAAAATAATACTATTTAGCTTACTTTTTATCACCTTTCTTTTTGCAAATAAACCTAAAGAGGTCTTATTACTTCATTCATATCATAAAGGATATATTTGGAGTGATGA
>NYWO01000134.1 GCA_002685075.1 Arcobacter sp. | reverse complement strand
TTTTTCCTTGTTAGGTCTATAATATTTTGTCTTACAAATTGACATCTGGTTTTTTAAGTCGGAAATTTTACTATGATTTCCCTTTAAAAATTCTTTAACTACACTTAAATTTTGGAAAACTTCAGGTTTAGCAAAAGATGGAGCTTCTAAAAGTTGGTTTTCATAACTCTCAACATCCAAGGATTGGGCATTACCAAGAACTCCTTCAACATTTCTAGAAATTGCGTCAGACATTGTTAAAGAGGGTAATTCTCCACCTGTTAAAACGAATTCTCCAACAGAAAAAACTTCATTTGCGTATTTTTCTATAACTCTTTCATCAATTCCTTCATATCTTCCACTTACAAAAACTAAGTTTTTTTTCTTTGCTAATCTCTTTGCATCATTTTGTCTGAATGGTTTTGCTGCAGCTAAAGGAAAAATTATATAAGCATCTTCATTTTCTTCTTTTACTTTATCTAAACAAGCAAATAAAGGTTGACAAGTCATAAGCATACCTGCCCCTCCACTTATAATTTGTTTATCAACTTTTTGATGCTTATTATCTGTAAAATCTCTTGGATTATAAAACTCATAGTTTATAAATCCAGAATCAACAGCTCTTTTTAATATTGAATCTTGAAAGTATGGTCCAATTAAATTTGGGAAAAGTGTTACAAATGTAAATTTCAAATTAATTCCTATACATATAAAATGTATATATCCTTTTGTTTTTTCGTATTTTATCATAATCCTTTTTATTTAATATTAAGCATATATCAAATATATTCTTTTTTTAATAAAGGTTCGTAAATGAAATCACTAAAAGGTTTTGGTAAAAAATACTTTTCATTAATAGCAATTACTATGCATTCAACTGCAAAAAAACTGCATGACAATGAAGTATTGTCTAAAAGAATCTCTTTTAATTTTTCAAACTATTCAAATGAAGAAGAAGATCCTCCTAGTGAAGAAGAACTCTTATTAATAAATACATTTTGCATAAATAGTATTAAACCTTGTCATTGTGATTGTTTCTTTAAACTAAAAACTAAATTAGCAATTCTTCATTTCAAATTTATTCCCAGATGCCCTTTTTATAAAGCTTGTTTCGCATTTAGACGAACTGGTGTTCATCCACCACTATCATTATCTTTTCAATTAAACACAATTTAAATATAAAATTCAAGGATAAAATAATGATAAAAAATACAGTAGTTGGATACCCACGAATTGGTGAACAAAGAGAATTAAAAAAAGCACTAGAACTTTTTTGGAATAAAGAAATAGATTTTAATCATTTAGAAGAAAAAGCCATAGAATTAAAACAAAGACATTGGAACTATCAAAAAAATAGTGGCATAGACTTAATTAGTACAAATGATTTTTCATACTATGATAATGTTTTAGATACTTCAATTCTTTTAGGAGCAATTCCAAAAAGGTTTAAAGATTTAGAAAATGAAGAACTATATTTTGCAATGGCTAGAGGAAATAAAAATGCAGTAGCAATGGAAATGACTAAGTGGTTTAATACAAATTATCACTATATAGTTCCAGAACTTTCAATAGAAGATGAATATAAACTTAATAGCTCAAAAATTAGAAAAGAGTATCAAGAGGCAAAACAATTAGGAATAAAAACTAAGATTAATTTAATAGGACCACTTACTTACTTAAGCTTAGCAAAAAGAATTGATGGTAAAGATTGTATTGAACTATTAAACAAGATAAAACCTTTATATGTAGAACTACTAAAAGAAATATCAACTTATGATGATGAAGTTTTTGTGCAAATAGATGAACCAATCTTTGCAACAGACAAAGGTACAAAATTACTTAGTCTGTTAAAAAATACATATGATGACTTTTGTCAAATTTCATCTAGTATAAAAATTATAGTAACAACATATTTTGATCACTCAAATGAGGCCACAAAGGTTTTAGTTCATACTCCAGTTTATGCGATTGGCTTAGATTTTGTATCAGGGATTGAAAACCTCCAAAGTTTAGAATTAATTGAAAAATCAAATAAAAAATTATTTGCAGGAGTTGTTAATGGAAGAAATATTTGGAAAAATGATTTAAAAAAAACGATTTCTTTATTAAATACCATTTCCAACTTTATAAAAAAAGATAACATAGTGATATCCACATCTTGTTCCTTACTTCATGTTCCTTATACTCTTAAATATGAAGAAAAGTTAGATTTTGAAATAAAATCATGGCTTAGTTTTGCAAATGAAAAATTAGGAGAAGTTTCCATTTTAAGTAAAATCTTTTTTATTAAAAACCTTAGTGATATTGACAAAAAAGTAATCAAATTAAATAAAGAAATAAATGAAAGTAGAAAACATTCAAATAAGATTCATGACATAATTACTCAAGATAGAATAAAGAACAATTTCAAATTTTCTCGAAATGAAAGTTTTGAAGAAAGAATTAAAGTTCAAAAAAAGCTATTACAATATCCAGAACTTACAACAACTACTATTGGTTCTTTCCCGCAAACACAAGAGATAAGAAAAGCAAGACGTGAATACAAAAATAACTTAATAGATAAAAGTTCTTATGAAAATAAGATGAAAGAATATATTGATTATTCAATTAAAATTCAAGAAGAAATAGGTTTAGATATTTTAGTTCATGGTGAACCTGAAAGAAATGATATGGTTGAATACTTTGGTGAACAATTAAAAGGTTATGGTTTTAGTCAAAATGGATGGGTACAAAGTTATGGAAGTAGATGTGTAAAACCTCCTTTTATTTATGGAGATATTTCAAGACCAAAAGCTATGACAGTAACATGGCTAAAATATGCTCAAAGTAAAACTTCAAAAGTTGTTAAAGGAATGTTAACTGGACCTGTTACAATTTTAAACTGGTCTTTTGTAAGAGATGATAAAGAAAAAAGTGAAGTAGCTTCACAAATTGCTTTAGCAATAAGTGATGAAATAGATGATTTACAAAAAAATGGAATTAAAATAATACAAGTTGATGAAGCAGCATTTAAAGAAGGGTATCCTTTAAGAGATGAAAAAAGGGTAACTTATGAAAAATGGGCATTAGAAAGTTTTAAATTAGCAGTCTCAAGTGCTGAAGCTAAAACACAAATTCACACTCACATGTGTTATAGTAATTTTAATGATATTATAAAAACTATTGAAAGTATGGATGCAGATGTAATATCAATAGAAACTGCAAGAAGTGGAAATAAACTACTTAAAATATTTGCAGAAGTAGGATATAAACAAGAAGTAGGTCCAGGAGTTTATGATATTCACTCTCCAAGAATTCCAAGTGTTGAAGAAATAGAAAAACAAATAAAACTTCTTTTAGAAGTTTTACCTAAAAAACAGTTATGGATTAATCCAGATTGTGGATTAAAAACAAGAAAATGGGAAGAGGTAATACCTAGTTTAAAAAATATGGTAATAGCAGTAAATAAAATCCGACAAGAGAAACGATAGAGCCTATGGCTCTATCTAAAAATAGTTTTCATAAGACTAAAAACTATTTTTAGATATTATTCCAAATACAAATATGAAAGAAAAAAATGATAACACTAAATGATATAAAAGAAGCAAAAAAGAATTTAAATAACATAACTATAAATACACCGCTTGCATTAGCTCCAATTTTAAGTAAAAAGCTTAATGCAAATATTTATTTAAAAAAAGAGAACTTACAACTAACAGGAAGTTTTAAATTAAGAGGTGCTTACAATAAACTTGCACAATTGCCTAAAGAAAAAAGAGAAAAAGGTGTTGTTGCAGCTAGTGCGGGTAACCATGCTCAAGGATTAGCATATTCTGCAGAACAATTTAACTGTGAAGCTACTATTTATATGCCAGAAGCAACTCCACTTACGAAAGTATCAGGGGTACGATCATATGGTGCTAATGTTGTATTAACTGGCGCAAATTTTGATGAAGCATATGAAAAAGCCACAAAATTTGCTCAAGAAAATGATAAAGAGTTTATTCACCCTTTTGCTGATGATAAAGTAATAGCAGGACAAGGAACAATAACTTTAGAAATTCTTGAAGAAATTAAAGACATGGAACAAATTGTAGTGCCAATTGGTGGTGGTGGATTAATCTCTGGGATAGCAATTGCAGCAAAAACAATAAATCCAAATATCAAAATAATTGGTGTAGTTGCAAGTGGAGCAAAAGGGATGAAAGAATCTTTTGAATCACATATGCCAATTGATTCTGTATCAGTTAAAACAATCGCAGATGGAATTGCCGTTCGAGATGTAACACCAAAATTACTTGATATTATTTTAGAACATGTAGATGAAATAGTTGAAGTAACAGATAATGAAATAGCAAATGCAATTTTATTTTTACTTGAAAATCATAAATTAGTAGTTGAAGGTGCAGGTGCAGTTTCAACAGCTGCAATAATGCATAGAAAAATAGATGTCGAAGATACGAATACTTGTTCAATAGTAAGTGGTGGAAATATTGATGTTACAATGTTATCTTTAATTATTGAAAAAGGTTTAGTAAAATCTGGAAGAAAGATGAATCTTATCGTAACACTTATGGATAAAACAGGAGCATTAAAGAATTTAACTACTGTTTTACAAAAGAGTGATGCAAATATAGTTCAAATTGATTATGATAGAAACTCTGTTAAGCTAGAGTTTGGCGAAGCTCATGTAACAGTTGCAGTTGAAACTAAAGGTGAAGTACACCAAAAACTTATACGTGAAAATTTGAAACAAAGTGGATATAGATTTAAACAAATCTAAATTTAATATAAAATCTTTATTTGTTTTTTAGAAAACAAATCATATAATACATCAATAATTTAGTATTGAGAAACAAACAAAAAAGGAAGAAAATGGAAGGAAGACTATTTACATTTTTGGGATCAATTGGTGGTCACGGCCAAGACTGGATTCTTTTATCACACTTAGTCCTGACAATTGGAATAGTATTTTTAATTGCAAGAGCAGCTACAAAAAGACTACAGTTAGTACCATGCGGTACTCAAAACGTAATGGAAGCATACATTAGTGGAGTAATTGCAATGGGTGCAGATACAATGGGTGAAGCTAATGCAAGAAGATTTTTACCATTAATTGGTACATTAGGATTAGTTATTTTTGTTGCAAATATGACAGGAATTTTCCCAGGTTTTGAATCTGCAACTGCAAATATTAACTTAACTTTATCTCTAGCGATTATTGTATTTGCTTACTATAATTATGTTGGTATTAAAGAAAATGGTTTTGTTAATTATTTTAAGCACTTTATGGGACCAATGCCTGTATTAGCACCATTAATGTTTCCTATTGAAATTATTTCACATTTTTCAAGAATAGTTTCACTGTCATTCAGACTTTTTGGATCTATTAGAGGTGATGAAATGTTCTTAATGGTACTTCTAATGTTAGTACCTTGGTTTGTACCTTTAGCTGGATTCTTTATGTTAACAGCTTTTGGAGTATTACAAGCATTCATTTTCATGATCTTAACATATGTATATATTGCAGGATCTGTTATGATGGCAGAGGAAGACCACTAAAGAGATTAAATATCTCTTTAAGTGTTCTGAGTAATCACTTAATAATAAAAAAGGGGATGAGTGAGAACTCATCCCCTTTTTTATGCCTAAATACTATTTAAACCTCATCTATTAAAACTTCATTTTCTTTTAAATACACTAAATATGCATATACATCTTCACTTTTAGATATCTCTTTAATAGCCTTTTTATAAAATGTAACCTGAGTAATATGCTCTTGCGATTTTTCTTTAGTTGTTTTATAATCAAAGATATAATACTTCTCTTCTTTATATAAAAGTAAATCAATAATTTTAATCTCACCATTATAAACTAAGGCTTGTTCACTTATAAATTTTGCATCAGTAGTTAGCTCATTAAAAAGTTTATTTTCTAAAAGTATTTTAATTCTATTTTTAATATTTATAAAATCACCTTCATTTAAATAGTTTGAATATCTAGTTTTTGCAAGATTTATACAGTAATCCAAATCACTTGAAGTAAAATTATTCATCATCTCTAAACAAAAGTGAGTGGCAATACCAAAGTATTTTGAGTGCAATTTATTATCATCTGAATCTTTTTCTTTTGTTATTTGCTTTTCTTGAAGTCCTAAGTTCATAGGAATATATTCAACTTTTTCTTTTTTCTCATAGTTAATTGAAGTATTTGTACTTTGTATAATTTGCCCTTGTTTTAAAGCTTTCATACTTAAAATATCAAAAACTGAAGATTTCTCTTTTTTAAAAATAATCATATTATTCTTTGCCCGAGTTAAGGCAACATATAAAATATTTATTTCATCTTCTAGGCTTAAAGACTTTTCTTTAGCTATTGCATTTGAATATTGTTTATTATAATTTTCATAACCTTTAATTTTATAAAAGATATTTTTTAATTCCACACTATCGTATTCAAAAAGTAGTGAACTTTTATCACTATTTTTTCTTTTTATTCTATCTAGTAAGATTACAGTATTAAACTCTAAACCTTTTGATTTGAAAATTGTAAGTATTTGTAAACCTGAAGCTTCACTATTTTCCATAACTGCATCAAGTTTATCTATTTCATAAACAAAATCTACAATGTTATTGTATACCGTACTACACTCAATAAACTTTACAACATTTTCATCAATAATTTTTAAACCTGTAGCTATTTCTTTTATCATTTCCTGAACAGATTTTTTTCCAACTTCAAAATTAATAGCAAGTTTACTTAATACTTTATTTCCAACTAAAGCATTTAAATTCTCTTTATATATATCTTCTTTAAAATATATGTATTTAATTGCATTTATTACAGCTTTTACATTTTCTTGATTAATTAGTTTTGATGTCATTTCTGTAGAAATTTTTAGACTTGGAAACTTATCTTTTAAATAATTATAGATATTTAAAACATCAGAGTTTGTATATGTCAAAATTGCAATATCATTTGAATTTATACCCTCTTTTATTAAAGTTGCTATTTTTGAAGCGACAGTGCTAAACTTATCTTCTTCTACTAACTCTTTATCTTCAATAACTTCAACATAACCGCCTTTTCTAATTGAGAGTTGGTCATAATATTCATAAGAAGGAAGATTAATAAATAATGAGTTTACAAAATTTATAACATTTTCACATGATCTATAGTTTGTATTTAAGACTTCAACATCTAAGGCTTCATTTGTATTTGCAACATAATCAAAAAGTTCTCTTTTCCCACCTCTAAATCTATAAATAGATTGTTTAGTATCACCTACATAGAAAAATGTTTTAAACTTAGTTTGATCTCCTGATAAAACTTCTTTTATCAAAGGCTCTAATATTCTATATTGCAAGAGTGAAGTATCTTGAAATTCGTCCATTAATATATGTGAGAATTTAGAATCTAATCTAAAATATAAAAAATCTTTATCAATTTTTGTTGATAATAACTCGTATACTAAGTTTGAGATGTCATTAAATTCTAAATAGTTTTTATTTTTATTAAATGATAGTTTAAAGTTTTTAAACATCAAGTAAAGTTCAAAAAGCTTACTTAAACTATAACCTGCTCTAAGTTTATAGTATAAAGCCACTTCTTTTTTAACTTTTACAAAATAACTCTCTAAAGTTTCATTAGAACATTTCTTAAAATATGAGTACTCTGATAATAAATCTTTACTAAGCCATGTTTTTGTAAATAACTCATCAAAGTTTTCAAAGTCTACTGCTTTTTTTGCAGAGTTTGAAGCAATATCACAATTTAATATTGCTTCTTTTATTTTATAAGAACTATTTAACACCTGATCTTTTTGTACATTGATTAATTCGCTATCAATATTTACTATTTCAATATTTTCATTTTTTTCTAATAAATTCTTAAATAAATCAAAAATTGAATTAAACTTCTTTTTTTCATATAGTGAAAAATCAATCAATAAATCAAACTGCTTAGCATCTAGTGACTGTAAGAATTTCATTGAAAGTGATTCTATATCATCTTCTTTAATCTCAAAATCATCTGATATTCCAATATATCCACAAAACTCTCTTAATATACTATTGATAAATTTATCAATAGTATAAATTGTTAAGTTTGCGTTTGTAAAAGATTTTACTAAAAAATTTTTCTTACCAAGTATTTCTTCTTTACTTAGTTCAGATTCATTTATAATTGCATTCAAATATGCTTCATCATCTCCTAAAGTTAGAAGAGTTTTATATATTCTTTCACTCATTTCATTTGCAGCTTTATTTGTAAATGTAAGTGTTAGTATCTCATTTGGCTTTGCATCTAAAAGTAATAATGTAATATACCTTACAGTTAATGCAAATGTTTTTCCAGAACCTGCGCTGGCTTTAAGTGCTAAAAATTTTTTCATAATGAATAATACAACAGTAAAAATTATAATCAACTATATAAATATTAAAATAGTTATATATTCTTAAAAATTTTGATATACTTATATTATTAAATTTAAAAGGTCTCTCCATAAAAACAAATAGTAAAATTATTTTCATAGTTACTTTTATGATATTTGTTATGTTTATTTTTATGATTCTAAATTTTACTTATAATTTTAGAGATTATGGAATTAAAAACATTGATAACAAGGCAGTAGTTCTTGCAAAAACTATTGAGCACTCACTAACAAATCAAATGCTAAATGATGTTATTGACAAAAGAGAAATATTTTTAAAACAATTAGAAGATTTGCCAAATATAAATAAAATATGGTTAACTAGACAACAAAAGGTTATAGAATTATATGGAAATGGCTTAAATAATCAAACAATAAAAGATGAAATTGATAAAAGAGTTTTAAATACAGGAATATCAGAAAAGCACCTAAATGAATCTTTATTTTCAAATAGTACCTATAGAATTACAATTCCATATAAAGCAACTTCAACAGGTGCTATAGATTGTATGGCTTGTCATACAAATGCAAAAGAAGGTGATACTTTAGGTGCTATATCAATTATTTTTCCTATTGATGATGTAAAACAAACAGGTATTACAACTATAATTAATACAACTATTATTGCTTTAGTTCTAATTATTGCTATAGGCTTTTTAATTAATTATTTGATTTCTCCATTTTTAATGTTATTTGACTCTATTAAAAAAGTAATGGGCAAAGCACAAAATGGTGATTATTCAAAAAGAATTGAACCTTCAAAAAATAAAGAAGCACAAGATGTATCTTTATGGATAAATGTATTATTAGAAAAACTTCAAACTGCATTAGATAATATAGATTCTAAAATTTCTATCTTTTTATCTGCAGAAGAGACTAAAACAAAAGATCCTTTAATTAATGCAGAGAATATTATTGATAGAATTTCTGCAATCTACAAATTTAGAAAAACTATAGAGCATGATGAAGAAATCGGTGATATATATAAAAGACTAGCATTTATAATTAAATCAAATTTAAATGTAGAAAATATAAATATCCTAGAAGCAAATACAAAAAATGGAAAACTTAATTATGTTTATGTAGATAAAAAAGATTTTTGTGATATTAAAAATGTAGCTTGTAGAGCAGATAAAACAAATGAAATTGTAGATTCAAGTCAATTTGAAGATATTTGCACCTCATGTAAAGTAAAAGATTCAAACTATCTTTGTATTCCCTACTCTATTTCAAATGACTTAGATTTAATCATTTCAATATATCCAAATAATAGTTCTGAAATTCCAGCACTAAGAGAAAATATAAACTTTATAAAAGATTATGTGGAAGCTAGTAAAACAGTAATTATTAGTTATAAATTAATGGAAATATTAAAAGAAAATGCAATTACAGACCCTCTTACAAAACTATATAATAGAAAACATTTAGAAGATCAAATGCCAAAAATCACTGCACAAGCGAATAGAGCCTCTATTTCATTTGGTATTTTAATGCTTGACATTGACCATTTTAAAATGGTTAATGATACTTATGGTCATGATATAGGAGATATTGCAATTAAAAGAATTGCTACTACTTTAAAAGAAAATACAAGGAACTCAGATATTATAGTAAGATTTGGGGGAGAAGAGTTTCTAGTTCTTTTGTATAACTGTAAGGAAGAAAACTTAATTGAAACATCTGAAAAAATTAGAATTGAATTTTCACAACAAAAAATTCCTGCAGGTGATGATATAATTAGTAAAACTATAAGTATTGGAACTTCTATGTTTCCTCAAGATAATAAAGATTTATTAAAATGTATAAAATATTCAGATACTGCACTATATGAAGCTAAAAATACAGGTAGAAATAAAACTGTAAGATACACAAATATTTTAAATAAAAAAGAGACTAATTAAATTATTAACTCTTTTTATCTCATTAAGTCAATTTTAGATATAATCGCAAAATTAAATAACATTCACAGGAAATATTATGCAAGATAAACATCAAAAAGTACAAACCCTACTTGATGCCATTCCTTATATAAAAAAATTCAATAGCAAGACTATTGTAATTAAATATGGTGGTTCAGCACAAACAAGTCCTGAATTACAAGAAAAATTTGCTCAAGATATTGTTCTTCTTTCATTACTTGGAATTAATCCAGTTATTGTTCACGGTGGTGGAGCTAGAATTTCTGAATTATTAGAAAAACTTGAAATAAAATCTGAATTTATAGATGGTCATAGAGTTACTTCAAAAGAGACAATGAGAGTTGTTGAAATGGTACTTTCTGGTGAAATTAATAAAAATATTACATCACTTCTTAATCATCACGGTGCAAAAGCTATTGGTATTTCAGGAAAAGATTCTGCAATTATCAAAGCACGTCCAAAAGATGGTGGAAAGTTTGGTTACACTGGTGAAATTACTGAAATAAATGGAGATTTAATTAATAATTTAATTAAAGAAGGTTTTATTCCAGTTATTGCTCCAATTGCAGACAGTGCAGAACCAAATCATCCAGGATTTAATATTAATGCGGATTTTGCAGCATCAAAAGTTGCTGTTGCACTTGGGGCTCAAAAAGTATTATTTCTTACAGATATTATTGGAGTGTTAGATAAAGCTGGTGTTCATCTAACAACTTTAGATAAAGAACAAGTTGAAGCATATAAAGCTGATGGAACAATTGCAGGTGGAATGATTCCTAAAGTTGATTCATGTATTGAAACTATTCATGATGGTGTAAATAAAGCTCATATAATTGATGGTAGAGTTGAACACTCAATTTTACTTGAACTATTTACAAAAGATGGAATTGGTACACAGTTCTTAAGAAGAGACAATCCTAATAATGGGATTGATATTGAAAAACTATTAAATGATGAGGAATAAAAAATTATGAATTTTATTGAAACAAGAGGAAATGATGGAATTAAACCTACTGAAGTTCCATTTAGTGAAGCTATTTTAAATCCAAGTGCTTCTTTTGGAGGATTATATGTACCAAAAGAATTACCTACTTTAGAAGAAAACTTTTTACAAAATCATGTAAATAAAAGTTATAAAGAATTAGCTTACGATATTTTAAAAGCTTTTGAAATTGATATTGATGAAAACGAAATAAATAAAGCACTGGATTTATATGATAATTTTGATGATGCTTCAAACCCTTGTCCAGTAGTAAAAGTAAAAGATGATTTATTTGTACATGAACAATATCATGGTCCTACTCGTGCTTTTAAAGATATGGCTCTTCAACCTTTTGGTTCAATTTTAAGCTCAATTGCTAAAAAAAGAGATGAGAATTATTTAATTCTAGCAGCAACTTCAGGTGACACTGGTCCAGCTGCTCTAAATACTTTTAAAAATAAAGAAAATATTCAAGTAGCTTGTCTTTATCCAGAGGGAGGAACTTCTGATGTTCAAAGACTACAAATGGTTTGTGAAGATGGAAAAAACTTAAAAGTAATTGGAATCAAAGGAAACTTTGATGATGCACAATCTGCACTTAAAAATCTTTTAGCTTCACAAAGTTTTAAAGATGAACTCCAATCTGATGGCATTAAACTAAGTGCTGCAAACTCTGTAAACTTTGGAAGAATTATATTCCAAATTATTTATCATTTCTGGTCATATATTCAACTTCTTAAACAAGAAGAAATTAGTATGGGTGAAAAAATATACTTAGTAGTTCCGTCAGGGAATTTTGGAAATGTACTTGGTGCATTTTATGCAAAAGCTATGGGAGTTCCTGTTGAGAAATTCTTAGTAGCATCAAATGAGAATAATATCTTAACACAATGGATTAACACTGGTATTTATGATATTAGAGGCAAAGAATTAAAACTTACAAAATCTCCTGCTATGGATATTTTAAAATCATCAAATATTGAAAGAGTAATGTATTCGCTTTATGGTGCAAAAAGAACAAAAGAGTTATTAGAAGATTTAAATAAAAATAATATTTTTACAATGAGTAAAGATGAAACATTAAAACTTCAAGAAGAATTTGCTGCAGTTAATTCAGATGACGCTTATGGGCAAAAAGTTATAAAAGAGTTCTTAGATGATGGATATTTAATGGATCCACATACTGCAACTTGCTTAAAAGCTTATGAAGAATTAAAACAAAAAAATTTAAAAACTGTAATTTATTCAACAGCAGAATGGACAAAGTTTTCACCAACAGTTTTAAACTCATTAAATCAAAATGACATAAAATATACAGATAAAGAAGCATTAGATGAAATTTCATCAAAATACAATGCAAACTTACCTCAAAGTATAAAAGATTTATTTAGTTCAAAAATAAATCATGATTCAATTATCAATAAAGAAGATATTGAATCTCAAATAGTAAAATTTATTAGAGAGTCATAAGTCTCTCTAATAATAACTACAACTACACATTATCTAAATATTGAGTATAAATTTCCCAAATCGTAGCATTAACATAACATTTCGTGACATAAGTCAATTAATTTTAAGAGAAAACACAATATAATGAATGGATTTTAATTTTAAAAAAAGGAAGCCAAATATGTCTAACGAAACTAATAGACGAGATTTTCTTGGTTATTCATTTGCTGCAGTTGCTGCAGTAGGTGGTGCTGCGTCACTTGTTGGTATGAAAAGAGCCTGGGATCCACTTCCTAGCGTTTTAGCTGGAGGTTTTACTGATGTAGAACTTGGAAGTTTAAAAGCTGGAACTCCAGTAACTGTTTCATGGAGAGGGAAGCCAATTTTCTTACTTAAGAAAACTGCTGAAATGGGAGAAGCTCCTAGAGATCTAGTAATCGGTTCTGACAGATTTACTGTTGCAATTGGATTATGTACACATTTAGGTTGTATTCCAGCATGGAAGAAGGATATGTGGAAATGTGCATGTCATGGGGGAGAGTTTAATGCAAATGCAAAAAACACTTTTGGACCACCACCAAGACCTCTTGACTTACCTCCATTTAGTGTAAAAGGAACATCTATCACTTTAGGTGAAGAAGGTCCTGAATACAAAAAAATCGCTGCTACGATGATGGCATAAGGAGTAAGCAATGGCAAAATTTGAAAAAGCTAACTCTGTTGGTGAATGGTTAGACCAAAGGTTAAATACTACAACATTCAATAAAGTTATGATGACTGAATATTGGATTCCAAAAGATATTAACTTCTTATGGGCA
>NYWO01000133.1 GCA_002685075.1 Arcobacter sp. | reverse complement strand
TGTTCTATATTCGTTATCTGATTTCACGTATCTAAATCCTGCATGTTGGAAGAAATGCTTTCTAAAAGCATATCTAGCTTCTCTTAAGATCTCATTTCCTAAAGAAATAAAAGATCCACCTTTCATAAGTGCGTGTCTATCATCAAATGTTGGAGTTGTAAAGTCATCATATATTGGATGTACTTTAAAATCATCAAAAGGATATGTAGGAGTTAAACTCCATTGCCATACATTTCCTACAACATCATAGAAATCATCAAACTTATACTTATCAACAGGACTTTGATTAAATTGTTTTAATCCAATATTTGCGTCTTTTTCTCCTGCATCTACATAATCATATAATCTATAATATTCATCTTCACTTGGAAGTCTTACTTCATAACCTAACTTTGCACTTTTAAATTTACAAAAAGCTTCTGCTTCATATACATTTATATCAACTGGATAGTTTAAAGGTAGAGGAATAACTCTGTTAATTTCTCGCAAGAAATAAACACCTTCAACCTTACTCCAAAAAACAGGATGCTTAGCTTGTGTGAAGTCTAACCACTCTTTTCCTTCTTTTGTAAACATTTCAGGTTTACTATATCCACCATCTTTTACAAACTCTAAAAACTCTCCATTTGATACTAAATATTTAGAAGCTTTAAAATCTTTTATATATGCTTTATGAAATGAAAACTCATTATCCCAACCATAAAAAATTGGATTTTCTCTATTTTTTTCTATTACAACCTCACCTGCTTTTACATCAAGTAATTCATTTTGAGGGAAAGTTTGACTCTCTTCATTTACATATTCAAAAATTTCATCATCAATTAATCTTTTGTTATCAAGTTCTCGAAGTAAAACAGATGATGTTTCTATGTGAATATTTTCATGTTCAATTCCCATTAAAATAATCCACATAGGACTTTCCCAATTAATTGGCATTGTAAATGGAATTGTGTCAATTAGACCTAAAACCATTTGCTTTACTTGTTCTCTATATTTTTTAGTTTCTTCTATCGTTGGCCAAGTATAGTGTTTTGATTCTAAGTCATCCCATGACATTTCATCAACACCAATTGCAAAAATTGCTTCAAAATCTTTATTAACTCTAGATGTTAAAATATTTGCTAATGTTAGTTTATTTACAAAAAATGTTGCTGTATGTCCAAAATAGAAGATTAATGGGTGTCTTAAACTATTTGGTTGTTTGTATATACATTTTTCATCTTTTAATAAATCAAATAGTTTTTCGTCTAATGCGTATGTTTGAAGGAAATATTGTTTTATCTCTTCTCTTTTTTCTTCAACAGTTCCTGTATTTAAATTTATAGTGTTTTTTATGTAATTCATTCTATTCCTTGTTAGAAATTGTAAATATTATATTATGTTTAAATTATATTAAAATTAATTATCTAGATAATCTAACTTATCTATTTTATCGACTTTTAGAAACTCTTTGTACAAACTATTTAGTTGTTTCATCTCATTTTCATCCAAGAATGCCAAATGATTTTTTAATCTATTTGATATAAAGGATGTATCTTCTTTTAAAAAGCTTTTTGCAATATAATTTTCAATTAAAAGCATTCCCAATCTTTTAATCGAATTAGTTTTATCTAAAATCAAAATTGCTTCATTTGTAATATCAATTACTTCTTTATATAAGTCCATATCTAGATTGTTATTTAGCATTTTCGATAAAATATTTAAAGCTTGATTATGAAGAACTATAGGTAATTCATCTCTATCACCAACTGATTGTTTTAAAAATACACCTAGCTTGCCTAAAGTGATAGATTTATCAATAATATCAAAGTTTTGTGTATTAGATGTTAAATATTTAAACCTGTAAGCAATCGCCATATTAACAAAAGTTGCTCCATATTCAAAAGCTCCTAATGTAGGAATTGATAAACATTTATTATAATTTTGTATTGACAAATCATAATCTTTATTCCATTCTGCATAATTTGCTTTTATATTATAGTAATGCCATAACCAAAGAGGTTCATTATCATCATTATGTGAAAATATCAACTCTTTTAAACTCTCTAACGCTTTTAAACCTTCTTCTTTTAAATCATCTTTTCTCTGGCTTACAACTATCCATGCTTTTCTTTGAAAATACCTAATTTCAGTATCACAAGGCTTACTATTTTTCCCTTGGTTTAAATTAAGAGGTAAACTATTATAAGCTTTTTCAAACTGTCCCATTCTTTCATATAATGAGCAAATTGTAACTGAGTATTTATTTGGGTTTATTTCATATAAATAATTACATATTAATAAGGCTTGATTGTAATATCCATTTCTTTCAAATAAGAAAATTAATGTATTTAAAGAATCAATTGAAAGTTTTCTGTAAAAAGAGCTATTAGTTTCTTCAAAAGATTCTAATGAGGTAGAATCAAACATCTCTCCTGCAATTTCAAACCAATAATCTTCAATCAACTCATACTGTTGTTTTTTATCAATTGTTTCAATAAACTTTTCTAGTATTAAAATTGTTCTTTTTTCATCTAAAACTATATCTTTTACATAATAGTATAAAATCAACAAAGAAATAGGATTATCAAAATATGAGATACACTCTTCAATATGATTTCTTAAGTAATAAGCTAGTCTTTTTTCTTCATCTTCTAAATTTCTAAATTTTGATTGTTTAGTAAAATATATTTGCTGCGATTTTTCTTGAGAAATAAAATTAAAATCATCAAAACTTCTATTTATAAAATTTTGGAAGCCTGAAATTAATTGTTCTTTAGAATCTTTTTGATCTTCAAAAAAGTTTCTTCCACAATATTCAAATAACTCTAAAGATAAGAAAACTTGCTTGTTTTGAGTATTTAAAAGTTTAGTTGAACTAAGCTGCATTAATGAGTATAGTTTTTGTTCTTTACTTGAAAGCAAAAAATTTATATCACATTTGTTTATCTGTTTTTTTGTCTTAATAACTTCAATATTTAGAACATCTGATGCTTCAAGTCTTTTTTCTATACTTTTAACTTGGTCATTTCTAATATATAAATTAATTGTATAAAATCTTTTAATTAAAGTTTTAAGTAAAAGTCTATTTATCCAATGTTCATCATCTTCTAAATCAAAATTGTATAAGTTTATAACAGTTTTTTTATCATATATTGAAAATGCAAGTTTTAGTCTTTTTAATTTTCTAATGTCTTTATTAAACCATGAAGATAAATTGTTTTTAAACTCATTTCCTTCTGCATCTAAAAGAGAAGGCATTAATACTAACCCTAAAAAGAAAATTAATACAAAAATCACAGAAACTGTATCGCTTGTCTGCCAATCAAAAGGCAAAGTAAAAATGACTTTCTTTAATAAATCTTCATAAATTGAAGCAGAAATTAATGCAAACATAATTACAAGAACTGAAATAATAGAAATAAATACAGTTGAAAATCTTTTTTTAAAAAAATAAATAAAAGAATTGCCTCTTAATTCATTTAAATCATTTTCAAAACTTTCTAATCTATCACCTTCACAAAAAGTGATATGTATTTGATTAGCTTCTTTTGAAATAATCTTCTCACTTTTAGTTTTTCTTTTTGTTTCACAGAGTTTAGAAGTATAAATATTACAGCTATTTTGACTTGACAGAATCTACTCCTTGCTTTGCAAACTTATTTTGCACAGGGTCACTAAAAGTATATGTACCTTCTTTTATATCAAAAGGATAATCTTTTAGACATTTTGAATATTCTTTTATAAACTCTTGTGAATAAGAAGCGAATGCATTTGTTAATATATCAATATATTTAGCAGGAATAAAACAGTTTTCATCACCTTTTTTTGCAATTTTTTCTTCATTTGTAGTCATAAAAGCAATAATGTCTTCATCTAAAGTTATATTTGCTTCTGATGCTTTTATACTTATGCATGTATAGTTTTTTTCTCTTAGTTTTAATAACTCTAACTCCTCAGCTGTAATTTTTACAAGTACACCATTTGTAGAACTTGAAGGACTTTTTTTTAAGTTTAAAAAAACTCCATTTACATCAACACCATCAAAGTTTATATTTTCAATCGAGTTCCAAACTTTTTGAAAGCCGTTAATATTAATAGGTATTAAATCTTCTTGTTTTAAAACTCTTTTAAAAGACTTTTGAGCACTTACTAAATTAATTAATGAACCATATCCAAATAGATACATGATTAAACCAATTTTTCTTTTGTTACTACAATACCATCAACATCTGCATAAATATAGTCACCTTCAATAATATCAACACCATCGATATTTAAAGGTACATTTATTTGTCCTTCTTGAACTGGGATATATTTTTTTGGACAAGTACCAATTGCAAATAAGCCTACATTAAAATCTTTGGTATTAACAGTATCTCTAACATATCCATTTACAATAATTCCAGCATAGTTATTATCACTTGCAAATTTCATTAAGTTATCACCAACAACTGCAAAGTATTTTCTTTCAACTTCTACAACTACTACTTTACCCTTACCTTTTTTATCTCTTAAAAGTACTGCTAAATCTTTATTATTTTTGTCTAATTTAACTGTAATTGCTGTACCTTTAAATTTTACACTTCCACCATATGATTTAAAATCAGGTCCTAAAACTTCTGTCTTATCACTAAACTCATCACATAAATCTGCTGTAAAAAATTCCATAATTATCCTTGTTTTGTTATATTTAAAATAAGTTATGATTATCTCATTTTACTATTAATCTATTCTTATTAACTCACAAAAATTTCACAAAAAGGCTATAATATTTCTTAGGAAAAAGGAATATCTATGCAAAATATCTATAAATCAATCTTACTTTTACTGTTTCTTGTATTAATAACAGGATGTGGTTCAAAACAATTAACTGTAAAATCACTTCATCCTTCAAAAATTCCAAATGAAAAAATTTATTCCATTTATGTAGAAGATTTTGTAAATGATGATATTTATCAAAGTTTAAAAATACAAAATAGATTAGCAAATAAAACAATTGAAGGTAAAAAAGTTTTTAGAGTTTTAAATGATTATGAAAATGTTGATGCCATAGTCCAAGGATCACTTAATTCAACTTTGAATTATTCTATTTATTATGAAGAAGAGATTGATTATAAAAGATGTAGATATTATAGACAGGATGATAAAAAGAAAACAAAAAAATGTATGGAATATCATGTTCGTATAATTCCTTGTGAAAATAGAGAGTATGCAGTTCAATCTAATTTAAAGCTTTTAAAAAAGAATACAAATGAAATACTGTTTGCAAAAACATATAATAAAATACGAAATATAAGAGAGTGCTTTAGATATCACTATTATCCATATCATACAATTCCAAGGGATAAAAGAGAAGTAAATATAAAACTTGCATCATTAATAGCTGATGAATTTTTAGATGATATTTCACCGCATTATGAATATTGGGATATTAATATAATTGAAAAATTAAATGAAGATAATTTAGTTTTTACAGATGAACAAAGCAGTAGATTTGAAAAAATTGTAGAGCTTATAGAAAAAAGAAATCTAGATTTATCTTTAGATGCGTTAAATAAATTAAACCAAGAGTTTGATAATAAGAGTTATGAAATTCTTTATAACATGGCTTTGATTTATGAAGCTAAAGCTAATTTATTTGAAGCAAATAAATTATATAAACAAGCTAAATATTTAGTAAAAGATTTAGATGATTTATCACTTATAAATAATGGGATATTAAGAACAAAAAGGAATCTAGAAGAAAAGATAAAAGCAAAATCACAATTGCCTTAATTTAACTCTTTTGAAAAGTATAAGTAAATTCACTTCCGATATTTGGTTTTGAATTTACTTCAATTTTTATTTTATTTTTCTTACAAATATTTTTTACAATACTAAGACCAATTCCAAAACCACCTGTTATTTTATCACCTCTATAATATCTTTCAAAAATCTTTTTAGTATTTTTTATTCCAATACCTTCATCCCAAAAAACAAGCTTTATCTCTTCTTTATATTCTTCTAAAAGCACTTTTATAGTTGAACTATCTTTTGAGTATTTTATTGCATTTGAGATATTATTATCTATTATTCTAAATAATTCAATTTTATTGAAATTAAGCATAATATTTTTTTTAATACTAGTCTCAATTTTAATATTTTTTGATATTGCCAAATCACTAAAGAACTCTATTCTTTTTTCTAAAAACATTGAAAAATCAATATTCTCTTTTTCATCTTTAACAGAATGTTGTTGCATATAATATTCTAAATCTTCATAGATTACAGTCATATTCTTTAAGGCAGATTTTATTCTCAAAATATACTTATCATTTTTCAATCTTAGTTGTAACATATCTACATTTATTCGAGCAACTCCAATTGGTGTTTTTAGCTCATGCATAGCATCTTTTAAAAATTCATCTAAATATTGATTTAATTTTCTATATGGTTCTACACTTTGTTTAATTACAAAAAAAGATGAAAGAAAAATAAAAAAACTAATTGATAAAAGTAAAATAATTGCATTATAAATAACTTGAGAATTATCTATGTCTTTACAAACAATCAAACTATTTGCATTTAATATATTTAAAGGAAGGTAGTCTTTGTAACAAATTTTATCTTTTGATTTTTCGAAATTATTATTAAAACTTCTTTTTTCGTTTTTTAAAAGTGAAAAAACCACCCTATTCTCTTTATCAAAGATTCCAGAACTATAAATATTTGATCTTGGAAAATAAAAAACTGTACTATTCTCTTTCTCAAAATCTTCAATTTTAGAAAATACAGAAGAAGCATAATTTTTTAGATTCATTTTATCTTTTATATTTTGATTTTCAAAAGAAGCATCTAAATAAAAATATATGGGAATAAAAGCTATTAATAAAGTAAGAATTACTTGTATTATTATGTATTTTATTTCATATTTATAGTTTATCAATTTTATATCCTACAAATCTTTTTGTAATTATGAATTCTTTACTGGTTTTTTCTCTAATTCTTTTTATGCACATTCTAATATCAGAATATGAAATTTCTTTATTTTCCCAAACTTTTTCATGTAAAGTTTCAATAGAGACAAAGAAACCTCTATTTTGAACTAAAAAAGAAACTACTTCACTCTCTTTATTACTCAAATCAATATGTTCATCTTTTTTTAGTAAAAGATTTTTTTTAACATCAAAACTAAAGTCTAAAGGGAGTTCTACTTTATCATCTAGCGTTTTAAAACAACTATTTTTAATTAATTGTTCTATTCTAAACTTTAATTCAATCATATCAAATGGTTTTCTAATATAATCATTACATCCAAGTTCATAACCATGACTAAGGTTTGAAATATCTGTTAATGATGTTAAAATTATTATAGGAACATTTAATTTTTCTTTTCTTATATTTTCAACTAAAGAAAAGCCATCCATTCCAGGAACTCTAATATCTAAAAGTAATAAATCATAGTTACATTCAAAGACTGCATCAAAAGCATCATCACCATTTTCAAAATCATCTACAAGAAATTCCAACTCTTCTAAAAACTCTTTTATTGATATCTTATATAAATAATCATCTTCTAATAATAATATTTTCATCATTTGATTATGATCTCTTTTTTTTGTTTTGTATTAGAATTTTTAGAATCTGATTTACTATTTATTTCACCTAAATATTCATATCTTGGTAAATATTTATAATCTTGTTCATTTTTATCAAAATAAATCATTAGTTTTCCAATACTTTCTAAATCCATATTCCCCAAAGGTATCTGTGTTACTATTTTATTTTTAATTTCATAATAGAAAAATTCATTAGAAATATAGTTTTTATTTTCTTGTAAAATATGAAAGAAGTTTTTATCGTATTCCTCTTTTAATACAACATACTCATGGAGAAGTTGATTTTCTTTATGATACTGAGCAATTTTTAAGTACTTTTTTTCTAACAAGGGAATTATTTCTATTCCCATATATTTTAAACGATTTTTTAAATCACTATAATCTATAATCACTTCTATAGAACCTATATATTCTTTATCTTTATCAAAAATAGGTGAAATAGCTTTTATATTAAATCTTTTTCCTAACTCATTTGAAACAAAAGGCTCTTCTGTTTCTTTTACTTTTACTAAACCTTTTCTAAACTCTTTTAAACTAAGTCCTAAATCTTCATCTTCCCAAGATCTTACAAATACTTCTAATTCTTTAGTATGAACTTGGACTTGAATATTGTATATACTTGTATAGTTTTTAATATTCGAAAGTAATTTTACTAGCTCAACTTTTAATTTCTTTTGATCATTTTTTTCTAAAAAAGTTACTATATTTTGGTTTTGAGAAAAAAGTATTGATAGAGATAACGCTTGATTCTTTTGATGTAATAATTCATTTTCAACAATTTTGATTTTATTTGATACCAAGATGTCAGTTTGGTTTTGTTCTATTATCTTATTGTATTTATTTAAAAAGAAAAGTAGAATCATTGTTATAATGATGAAAAGTAATAAAAAGTTTCTATAAGTTTTATTCATAAGTAATTTTATCTAAAAGTAAAAGAGAACATCCTTTGATATTCTCTTTTTAATTATTTTATAATTTTTCCATAAGGTCCAACTTGATGTTCTTTTGATTCTATATTAGGTCTATAAACATCCGGAGCTTTAACTATTTCATCAGGAAAATCATTATTTCTATTTATTTTTTCTGGTCTATAATGAGAATCTTGATTCATAAATGCAGCTACATTATATGCCTCTTCATCTGTTAAAATTGGATTTTCGTGTGTTGCTCCAAGTGGCATATTACTTTTAATAAAATCTGCAGCTTTTAAAATTCTATACATTCCTGCACCTTTATTATAAGTATCATCTGTACCCCATAAAGCAGGGAACAAGAATCCATTTGCTTTTCCAGGATTTTTAATTCCCTCACCATTAGCACCATGACATGAAGCACATTGATTTGCATAAACAATTTGTCCTTTTTGAAAATCAGCAGCTTGATTTTTTATCATTTTTCTATCAATTTTTGCTAATCGTCTTCCTTTTAATTTTGAAGCACCTGCAACAGGAATACCCATACTTAACCAATGCATATAAGCTTGCATTGCAGCCATCTCTTTACTTTGTGCAGGAAGCTTATACCCATTCATACTTCTTTCCATACAACCATTAATTCTTTCAACTAAAGTACCAATTTTATTTTCTCTTGGTCTATATTGTGGAAATTCTGCAGTTGTTCCAATAAAAGGTGCAGAATAAGCTTTTGTTCCTGCATCTAAGTGACAGTTTTGACATTGGTTATTATTTCCTGCAAATCTCATTTTTGGATCATCCACTTCAGGACCTATATATTTAGAAGTATGAACAATAAGTTCTCTACCATATTTTACAAGCTCCCCAAATTTATTATCTGGAATATTTTTAACATCAGGAATTATATATTCTAATTTCACATCAGATTTATATCCCTTATTTGATCTTTCTTTAAGTTCTTTTCCATCAAAAGACATTAACGAACTTACACATAATACAGATAAGCTTGCAATTAAAACAATCTTTTTCATAATACATCTCCTACTTTTTGATTACTAAAAGTATATAATTTATAGATAACTTGAAAGTAACAAAGCATAATTAAAAAGATTTAATATTTATTATATTTATATATGATAAGATAATTTGAAATATAAAAAAGGTGAAATAAAATGCAAAATAAAAAAGTTGTAATCATATCTTTAATTCTATTACTTGTAATATTCTTAGGTGGTGGATATGTTTATAAAACTAATAAATCTAAACAATTAGCATCAAATGCAAAAGCTAATTATTCAGCACTTGTAAGAGAACATTCTGTAGTTATTGGAAATAAAGATGCAAAGGTTGAACTAGTAGAGTTCTTTGATCCTGCCTGTGAAACATGTGCACAAATGCATCCATATGTAAAAGAGATTATGAAAGAAAATGAAGGCAATATTAAACTTGTTTTAAGATATGCACCTTTTCACAAAGGTTCTACAAATGCTGTTATATTACTAGAAGCTAGTAAAGAGCAAAACAAGTTTATGGAAGTTTTAGAGTTATTATTCAATACACAAAATATATGGACAGTAAATCATAGTGTTAATTTAAATAGATTATGGGCAGTTGTAGCTTCATCTAAACTTTTAGATATGGATAAATTAGTAAAAGATATGAAGAATCCTAAACTAATTGATATAGTTAAACAAGATATAGAAGATGGAAAAATATTAAAAGCTACAAAAACACCAGCTTATTATGTAAATGGTAAACCATTAGAAGTATTTGGATTAGATAACTTAAAAGATTTAATAAACTCTCAATTGTAAAAACAACTAACTTATATATAATAAATAAGAAACTATTGAATGATTTTTTCTTCAATAAGTTTCTTATAATTTTTCCTAATAAAACACTAACCATTTTTTAGATAATATATCTACTTTTAATAAATAATAAACTAAAAATAATTAGGTAGTAAATATATGAAAGTAGTTACAGGAGTTGTAGGTAACGATATACACGTAGTAGCAAACAGACTAATAGATATATCATTACAAGCACGAGGATTTGAAGTATTTAACTTAGGGGTTAATACTTATTTAGAAGAATTCTTTGATGCAGTTATAGAAACAAATGCAGATGTTTTACTTATCTCTTCACTAAATGGTGAAGCAGAGGGTTGGTGTAGAGAAGTAAAAATTTTAAAATCAAAATATGGAAATCTTTTAGATGATGTTGTATTTATGATTGGTGGTAACTTAGTTGTAGGAACTGGTTCTGATGAAGATATTGTTCCTAAGTTTAAGGACTATGGTTTTGATTTAGTATTTCACCAAGTTGACTTAAATACAGGTCTTGATGCTTTAGAAAAATACTTGAAGGAGAAGAAATAATGAGTTTACTTCAAGAAGAACGAGAAATCATTGTTCAAAATAAATATGCAGATAACTTTGATTTTGCAGAGATTGAAGAGTTTGTAAAAAATGCTTCAAAAGATTTATTTATTTCACATAGATTTAAAAATGCAAATAAAATGCTAGTTCAACCTCGTGGTGGTTTTCCAACTTATCAAAAACAATATGATTTATATGAATTTTTTGTAAATGCTGATGTTGATATTTTACCTTTAACAATTGACTCAAATACAAGATTAAATGATTATGCAACGAGTGCTAAAATGCTTAAGCTTAGTGAAGAAAATGAAGTTGATATGTTAAATGGATATCCTTTAGTAAATCATGGTTATAAAACAACTAGAAAAATGATTACTCACTTTAATAAGCCTGTATCACTTAGACACGGAACTCCTGATGCAAGATTACTAATAGAAAATGCTATTGCTTCTGGAATATTTGAAATAGAAGGTGGTCCAATTACTTACCTTTTACCCTACTCTAAAAACTTTCCATTAGATAAAGCCTTTTTATACTGGAAATATGTTGAGAGAGTTTGTGCAAACTATTCAAAATTAAATGAACCAATTAATAGAGAATCATTTGGTCCTTTAACTGCAACTCTAGTACCTCCCTGTGTAACTATTGTAATACAGTTACTAGAGATGCTTCTTTCACTTGAAGAAGGTGTGAAATCATTCTCAGTATCTTTCTCACAAACTGGTTCTATGAATCAAGATATTGTTACTGGTGCAGTTATTAGAAAAATGGCTAAACACTACGCAGAAGAAATTGGATGTGGAGATGCATCTGTTCATCTTGTATACCATCAATGGATGGGAGCATTTCCAACTGATAAAAACTTTGCAGAGTGTTTAATTAATACGTCTACTGTAATTGCTGCTATGGTTGGTGCTGATAAGATTATTACAAAAACAAGAGAAGAAGCATCTGGAATTCCTACAAAAGAAGCAAATGCTAAAACAGTTGCCAATACTCAATATACTCTAAGAATGTTAAATGGTCTTCCTAATATTGTAGATAAAGAAGAAGAAGAAATTCTTACAGAAGAAGTTATGAGTATTATGGAAGCAGTTTTCAATGACCCTGCTGATACATTATGGAGAAAAGTATTTAATTCTATTAAAAATGGAACTATTGATGTTCCTTTCTCTCCACATATTATAAACCATAATGAAGTAGTAACGGTAAGAGATAAAAATAAAAACATTAGAATTATCAAAAAAGGTAAATTACCAATAAGTGATAGATGTTTTGAATATGAAAAAAAACAATGTGATTTAAATAAAGATGCCTCATCAATAGTAAATGACATCATCCATGATATAGGAATTATGCAATGGTAGAAAATAAACTTT
>NYWO01000132.1 GCA_002685075.1 Arcobacter sp. | reverse complement strand
TAGTTGAAGGTGGAATGCTTGCAGATGCTGTTGTTACAATGGCTAGTATGAACTTTATTGCTGGGGAGTTTGATAGATAATGAAAACATTTGTATTTACTAAAGAAAACGAAGAAAAGTTTCAAGAACAACTAAAGAAATATCCTAATTCTGATGCTATGATGTTACCTTGTTTATGGCTAGTTCAAGAACAAGAAAACTGGATATCTCCAGAAGCTATGATATTTGTTGCAAATAAATTAAAGAAAACTCCAATTCAAGTATATGAAGTAGCAACTTTTTACACTATGTTTAATCTTAAACCAATTGGTACTTATCATATTGAAGTTTGTAAAACATTATCTTGTATGTTAATGGGTGCAAATGACTTAATTAAATTTATGAAAGATACAGTTGGCATCGAACCTGGACAAACAAGTGAAGATGGAAAATTTCATTTAAGCGCAGTTGAATGTTTAGGTGCTTGTGGTGGAGCTCCTATGTTTGCTTTTAACGGTGAATATAAAGAAAACCAAAGTGTTGAATCCTTAAAAAAACTGATTGAGGAGAGTAAATAATGGTAGTTAAAGTTGTAAGTAAAAAATTTGATATTCCAAACTATCATAAACTAGAAGTTGCACAACAAAATGGTGCATATTCTTCAATTGAAAAACTTTTCACAATGACTCCTGATGATGTAACTACTGAAGTTGTAAAATCAGGTCTTAGAGGGAAAGGTGGAGGAGGAGCAGCTTGTGGTCCAAAATGGCAACTTATGCCAAAAGATGATCCAAGACCAGCTTACTTAATCGTAAATGGAGATGAATCTGAACCTGGAACTTTTAAAGATAGACAAATTTTCCAATATGACCCACACTTACTAATTGAAGGAATTATTTGTTCTTCATATGCAATAAATGCACACCATGCTTATATTTATATTAGAGGTGAATACAAATTCTTCTCTGATCGTGTTGATCAAGCAATACAAGAAGCTTACGCAGCTGGTATTATTGGTGATACTGTTATGGGACATGATTATAAAATGGAAATAACAGTTCACAGAGGTGCGGGAGCTTATATTTGTGGTGAGAAATCTGCACTTATTGAATCACTTGAAGGTAAGAGAGGACATCCAAGACTTAAACCTCATGGTAAAGAGTGTGAATGGTTCTTTGGTAATCCTGCAACTGTTAACAACGTTGAAACAATTGCAACAGTTCCTTTTATTATTGGAAATGGATATGAAGCTTATACAGCTTATGGAACAGAAAAATCACCTGGAACAATGTTATTCGCAATGAGTGGGCCTGTAAAAAACCCAGGAGTTTATGAATTAGCATTTGGAAACAAAATGATTGACTTCTTAAATGAAGTTGGTGGTGGTATGAAAGAAGGTAAAAAACTAAAAGCAATTATTCCTGGTGGTTCTTCTTGTCCAATTTTAACAGCCGATGAAGTACAAAAAGCTGTATTGGATTATGAATCTATGTGGGATATTGGTTCAACTTTAGGAACTGGAGGAATGATTGTAATAGATGAAGATACATGTATGGTTGAAGCTGCAAAAAACTTAATTGAGTTTTATCATCATGAATCATGTGGACAATGTACACCTTGTAGAGAAGGATGTGGATGGATAGATGATATCCTTGCAAAAATTCTTGAAGGAAAGGGTTCAAAAAAAGATATTGATACTATACTTGATGTATGTGTATCACTGAATGGTAAAACAATTTGTGTATTTGCACCAGCTGTTAAAGATATCATTCAAAGCATGGTGCAAAAATTCCCACAAGAATTTGAAGCATACTTTAAAAATTAAATTTTATATTAGGAGAAATAAATGGCAAAAAATACTTTTACACTAACAGATAATAGAAATGGCAATTCATACGAATATAACGTACTTGATGGAACAAGAGGACCAAGTGTTGTAGATATTTCTACATTTTATAAAGATTCGGGAATGTTTACTTATGATCCAGGATATACATCAACTGCATCTTGTGAATCAAAAATTACTTTTATCGATGGTGAAAACTCTGAATTAAGATATAGAGGTTATGATATTGCTGACTTAGCGGGTAAACGATCATTCTTAGATGTTTGTTACTTACTTATGAGAGGTAATCTACCATCAGAAGAAGCCTCAAAAAATTTCGATTTAGAAATTAGGCATAGATCATTTTTAAATGAAGGTTTAATTAGAATTTTTGATGCATTACCAGATGGAGCACATCCAATGGCAACTATGGGTGCAGCAACAATGGCGCTTGCAGCATTTTATAAAGATCACTTAAATTTAGAAGATGATAAAGAATTTAAAACAATGAGAAGAAGAATTGTTGCTAAAATGCCAACAATTGCAGCTATGGCATATAGAAATTCTATTGGTACTCCATTAATTTACCCAGATGTGAATAAATACTTTACTGAAAACTTTTTATATATGTTAAGAGCATATCCAGGTGGTTCTATGAAAAGGCTTCCAGATGGAACAAATGAAGAAATTAAACAAATTGAAGTTGATGCACTAGATGCAATCTTTACTTTACATGCAGATCATGAGCAAAATGCATCTACAACAACAGTTAGAAATGTAGGTTCTACTGAAGCACATCCATATGTTGCAATTTCTTCAGGTATCGCTGCTTTATGGGGATCAGCTCATGGTGGAGCAAATGAAAAAGTAATGGATCAGTTAAAAATGATTGGTGATGTTAAAAATGTACCTTCATTTATTGCTAAAGCAAAAGATAGAAACGATCCATTTAGATTAATGGGATTTGGACATAGAGTTTATAAAAATAGAGATCCAAGAGCTGAGTGTTTAAAAGGATTACAAGATCAATTAAGAGAAGCATTAAATCTTGATTCAAAATTATTAGATATTGCTGCTGCTGTTGAAGAAGCTGCATTAAATGATGATTACTTTAAGCAAAGAGGTTTATATCCAAATATTGACTTCTATTCGGGTGTAATCTTAACTGCTCTTAAAATTCCAGTTGAAATGTTTACACCAATTTTCGTAATCGGTAGAATTCCAGGTTGGATTTCACAATGGTCTGAATTAAAACAAGATCCTAAGCATAAAATTGCAAGACCTAGACAATTATATACAGGTAACTAAGAATTAAAACAAACAAGTGTAAGGGGTATACTAAATGAGTGAAATGGTAGAAATAACAGTCAATGGCGCACAAATGCAAGCTTCCCAAGGAAGCTTGTTAATTGATAAATTATTGGATGAAAACATCCATATTCCTCATTTTTGTTATCATCAAGCACTTGGCAAAGATGGAAACTGTAGAATGTGTATGGTTGAAATTGAAGGTCAAAAAAGACCTCAAATTGCCTGTGATACACCAATTAAAAATGGAATGATTGTAAGAACTAAGGGTGAAAATATCGAGAAAGTTAGACGTGATATTTTAGAACTTGAACTTATAAACCACCCAATTGATTGTCCTACATGTGATCAAGCTGGAGAGTGTAAATTACAAGATTATTATATGGAATCTGGTTTTTATGACTCAAGAGTAAATACTGATACAAAAGTTCATGCACGAAAAAGAGTTGACTTAGGCTCTAATGTAATGCTTGACCAAGAAAGATGTGTACTTTGTACAAGATGTGTGAGATTTTGTTCTGATATTACAAAAACTAATGAATTAGGGGTAATTAACAGAGCAAATCATTCTGTTATTGGAACTTTTCCAGGACAAGAGTTAAATAATCCATATGCAATGAATGTTATTGATATTTGTCCAGTTGGTGCTTTAACAAATAAAGATTTTAGATTTAAACAAAGAGTTTGGTTTTTAGAAACTTTTGATGCAATTTGTAATGGTTGTTCAAAAGGATGTAATATTTATGTTGATCATAGAAAAGAAAAATATAAAGATGACCAAATATTTAGATTTAGACCAAGAAGAAGTGATGCTGTAAATGGTTTCTTTATGTGTGATGATGGAAGACTATCATACGAAAATGAAGCTAACAATAGATTTACAACTCCTTTATTAAATAATGCTCAAACAGAAATAAGTAACACAATTACAAATATGTTTAAAGAGTTAACAACTCAAAAAAGCATTTTATTCGTATTAAGTCCAAATCTTTCTTTAGAAGAAATGCAAAATGTAAATAATCTAGCAAATAAATTAAATGCAAATGTTTCAGGATATTCACCAGATACATTTGATGAAGATTTTAAAGATGATTATTTAAAAACAAATGATAGAACTTCAAATAGAGCTTCTTTTAAAGAACTTCAAATAAATGAAGAAGAATCATTCTTTAATGAAAAGATTAATGAAGCAACATTAGTAATTACAATTGACAATACATATTTTGATGATAATTTAGAATTATTAAAAGATAAAAAAGTAATTTCTCTATTTAGTCATAATTGTAAAATAATAGAAAATTCTAATGTAGCTATTCCTATTTCATCATTTTATGAAAAATCAGGAACATATATAAATACAAATGGAATAAAACAAAAAGTAATATCTAAGATGAATAAAAACAATCCAATGGAATCTATTACTACTATTATTGAACATTTAAAATCAATGATTGAAAAAGGAACGCTATGAGTAGTGCAATTGTAATAGCTGTAAACATAGCACTTGCTGCATTTTTAGCAGTAGGTCTTACTCCTGTTTTTGTATGGTGGGAGAGAAGAGTATCTGGTTTTATGCAAGATAGAACTGGTCCAAATAGATGTGGAATTGGTCCTATTAGACTTGGTGGTTTAATCCAAAGTTTTGCAGATATGTTAAAACTTGTATTTAAAGAAGACTTTACTCCTTCTCATATTAAATACAAATTCTTTTTCACAATTGCACCTGTAATTGTATTTTTCTGTTCATTTTTAACATTTGCAACTATTCCATTTGCTGATAATTTAGTAATTGATGGACAATCTTTTATTATGTCAGCAATTCCAAATGAACTTGGAATCATGTGGTTCTTAGCCTTTGCTGGATTGTCAATATATGGAATTATATTAGGTGGTTATTCTTCAAATAGTAAATATGGTTTACTAGGTTCAATTAGAGCAGCAGCACAAGTAATTTCATATGAAGCTGCAATGGCATTAGCAATTATTTCTATGCTTTTATCTTATGGTTCAATTCACCTAACAGATATTGTAAATGCACAAGCTGGAACTTATCTTGGTGTTATTCCAATGTGGGGAATATTTATTCAACCAATAGCTGCAATTATCTTTATTGTTTGTTGTTTTGCGGAAACAAATAGAGCTCCTTTTGATATAGCAGAAGGTGAATCAGAAATTGTTGCAGGTTATCATACTGAGTATTCAGCTATGAGATTTGGACTTTTCCAAGTTGGTGAATATGCAGCGATGAGTGCATCAGCAGCAATTATTGTTACTCTTGTTTTTGGTGGATATCAAATACCTTGGTTAGACACGCCAGCTGTTCAAAATAATATGAACTATATTATGATGGCTATGATTGTTATCATTCCTGTAAAAATATTTTTCTTTACAAGATGGATGAAAAAAAATAATAAATCAAAAAATACGGAAGATAAATCAAGAGATTTAGAAACTAAGATTTTAACAATTGCATTTTGGGCTATAGGAATAGTTATTGTTGCACTTCTTGCAATATTTTTAACTATAGGTTTAGGTGAAAATGGTGTAAACATTGTAACTGCTGTTTTACAAATAGGAACTTTTTTAGTTAAGTTCTTTATGATGGCTTTTGTATTTATTTGGATTAGATGGACAGTATTAAGATTTAGATATGACCAATTACAAATGCTAGGATGGAAAGTATTATTACCATTAGCACTTTTAAATATTGTAGTAACTGCAACATTCATTGTAGTTCAAGGGAGTTAAGATGGGAATTAAAGTAGTACCAAGAAATGGTAAATCATTTAAAGACAAATTATATCTTCCTGCAATAATAGGTGGAATGAAAACAACTCTTAGTCACTTTACAAAGAACCTAAAAGATGTTGAACAATTAAAAACTATGCAGTATCCAGAAGTTCAGCCAGATGATTTGAATGAAAGATATAGAGGTGTTCATAGACTTACAAAATGGGAAGATGAAACGGAGAAATGTGTTGCTTGTTATATGTGTGCAACTGCTTGTCCAGCTGATTGTATTTTTATTGAAGCAGAAGAACGATTTGATGAACATGATGAAAAACGTCCTAAAGAGTTTAAAATTGACTTACTAGAATGTGTTTTTTGTGGTTATTGTGTTGAAGCTTGCCCTTGTGATGCGATTAGAATGGATACAGGGATTTTTTCATTTACAGCAAGTACAAGAGAAGAGTTTGTTTTAGATAAAAAAGCATTAATGTCAAATGAAAGATCAAAGGATTTAAATGATGACTGATATTATTTTTATAGCACTTGCATTTTTAGCAATTTCAGGTGCAGTGGCGATGATTGTTTATGCAAATCCTATGTATAGTGCACTTGGTGTTTTAATTTCAATGCTTAGTGTTGCAGGAATGTTTGCACTTTTAAATGCAACTTTTTTATTCCTAGTTCAAATAATTGTATATGCAGGTGCAATTATGACACTTATACTTTTTATTTTGATGTTCTTAAATATTAAAGAAGAAGACCTACCAAAAGAACCTAAGAAATTCAAACTAATTGCACTTGGTGCAGTTATAATGATTCCTTTAAATATCTTGATTTTAAAAGCTGTTTCTAAATTACCTGCAAAAGATTTTTCTATTTCAAGTTCTGATTTTGGAGATATAAAACCAATTGGAATGCAACTTTATAACAACTGGTTAATAGCTTTTGAGTTGATATCAATTTTACTACTTGTTGCACTTATAGGTTCAGTAGTACTTGCAAAAAAAAGAAACTCGAAAGTTAAAAATGCAGGAGGAGAATCATGATTTCATTAACATCTTATGCATTTGTAGCAATGATGCTTTTTTCTATTGGAGCAATTGGCGTAATAGCAAGAAGAAATATTTTTGTTATATATATGTCAATTGAAATGATGTTAAATGGTGTAAACTTATTTTTAGTTACCTTTGCAAGATATCATTTTAATATGGATCCACAAATAATTACTGTAATGGTTATAGCAATTGCTGCAGCTGAAGCTGCAATTTTTCTTTCTGTAATTATTCTTTTATATAGATCAAGAAAATCACTTGATACTGATATTTTCAATACATTAAAACAAGGAGAAAAATCATGAATACTTCCCTTTTAGTATGGATTATATTAGCTCCTTTATTAGGTGCAATATTAAATGCAGGATTTTATTTCTATCATATTAAGAAAGAGAGAGTTTCTGATTTAACATTTTCAATAATTGGAACAATTACACCTCTCATATCTTTTCTGATTACTCTTAGTCTATTTTTAAGAATGAAGAATGAAGGAATTACATTTAAACAAGATTTATTTACTTGGTTAGATATTGATAAATTACATATTGGAATGTCTTTATTAGGAGATAACTTATCAATATTTATGTCAATGTTTGTATCTTTTGTAGGTTGGTTGATTCATATTTATGCAATTGGTTATATGAGAGGTGATAATGGCTTTGGTAAATTCTTTGCTTACTTTAACTTATTCTTAGCTTCTATGTTGATTCTAGTACTTGCCGATAACCCAATTATCCTATTTATTGGATGGGAAGGTGTTGGTGTTTGTTCTTACCTTTTAATTAAATTCTATTACGGTAAAGCTGAAAATGTAATAGCAGCAAATAAAGCCTTTATTGTAAATAGAGTTGGTGATTTTGGCTTCATTCTAGGAGTTGTAACTTTATTCTTTGCACTAGGAGAAGTTGATTTATCATTTTCTTCAATGGAGGCAAATATAGCAAATGCGAGTAGTGAACTATTAGTATTGTCAGGTATTTTATTATTTATTGGTGCCATGGGTAAATCAGCTCAAATACCTTTATATGTTTGGCTTCCAGATGCAATGGCAGGTCCCACACCAATTTCTGCATTAATTCATGCTGCTACAATGGTAACAGCTGGTGTTTATATGGTTGCTAGATTTCACTTCCTTTATTCAGGAATAGAAGAGATTGGCTTATTAATAGCTTATATTGGTGCATTTTCTGCATTACTTGCAGCTATTATTGCAACAAAACAAACTGACATTAAAAAGATTCTTGCATATTCAACTATGAGTCAGTTAGGTTATATGTTCATAGCTGTTGGTCTTGGATTTTATTCAACTGGTCTTTTTCATGTATTTACACATGCATTCTTTAAAGCAATGTTATTTATGGCAGCAGGTGGTGTTATCTTAGCTGTTCATCATAGACAAAATATTTTTGATATAGCCAAGCATAGAGCACATACACCTATTATTAAGTTTACCTTCTTAATTGGTGTAATAGCAATTTCAGGAGTTCCATTCTTTTCTGGTTTCTTCTCGAAAGATGCAATTTTAGCAGCTGCATTCCAAGAAGGTGAATACCTAATTTGGGCAATTGCATTATTTACTGCATTTTTAACTGCATTTTATATGTTTAGATTATATTTTATTGTTTTTGTAGCCCCTACAAAACATGATGTAAAATATGAATATACATCTAAAACAATTACAATCCCTTTGCTACTTTTAGCAATAGGAGCAGTAGCAGCTGGATATTTAAACTTACCAGCTGTTTTAGGAGGAGAGCATTTAGTCGACACATGGCTAGCACAATTAAAATCAACTTCAATACATATGAGTCACTTAACAGAATGGATTTTAATGATTCTTTCAGTTGCAGTTGCAGGATCTGGTATTTTTGTTGCTTACAAAAAATATGCAAACTTTGATATCTATCACCCTGAAGAAGAAACTGGCCTAATTGGAAGAAGATTTTATGTTGATGAATTATATGATTATTTATTTGTGCAATCTACAAAAAAAGTTTCTACTTTTATTGATAAAATTATAGATGACAAAATTATTGATGGATTTATTATGAGTTCTTCAGATAGCTTTGTAAACATTGGTAAAAAAGTTTCTTTAACACAAAATGCAAATGTTAGATTCTATGCAACCTTTATGCTTGTTGGAATGACATGCATATTTATTTATTTATATATTAAGTTAGGATTATAGTATGAGCCCAGATATACTTTCATTTATAATATTTTTACCTGCTCTTGTTGCTTTTGCTTT
>NYWO01000131.1 GCA_002685075.1 Arcobacter sp. | reverse complement strand
GAGAAGCTGGATTATTAGATATTTCTAATAAATAGGTGTTACTAAGTGGTGCACTTTTGCACTGCATATTGGTGCATTTTTGGATTGCACTTGACAGTATGCTCCAATTTTTAATTTATTATCAACTATTGCTATTTCTTTTTTCTTATAATCAATATATGAATAATAGTTGTAAATAAAAATACTTATAATATAAAAGATAATTGATAAAAAACAGTCTAAATTGGTCATAAATATAATTATAAGTAACAGTAAAAATTAAAACAAATACAATAAAACCTATATCCATAATATAAGTTTTTAGAACTTTTATATCTAATATTTAGGGGATAAGATAGGATTAATTGAGTTAAAAAAATTTTACGCTTTGGATCTAAGTCTTGAATAAGTACAAAAGGTATATTAAGCTTTTTATTAATAATAGGTGTTTATGTAAAAAATGATGCATAAACAATAAGCCATCTTACTCATGCATTACTACCAATTATTAAAAATCTTTATCTAAATTTAGTATATATTTATTATGTATATTTTACTTAAATATACAAAAAAACGAACTTATAAATAATTTCATTAATAATTTTAAGAGTTAAAATACTGTATAATATGTATTAGATTTTTTTTAAATTAAAAAAGGCTTTATTTGATTAAATTTGTTAAAATATTTTTTATTACTTGTTTTATTTTTATACTACATACTAATTCTTATGCTAAAGAGGAAATAAAAAGAAAAATTTTAGTCTTATACAATTCAAATAATGTATCTGTAGATACTGATGTTCATAAAAAACTTGAATCTATTCTAAATTATTATGGCTATTTTTGTGAATATATTGAAGATGATTTAAAAAATGCACCTGAAGATATATCTAAGTATGCAGGTATGATTTATTGGTCTTTAGGAATAAATCATCAAAATCCTATAAAACTTGCTAATTATATATCAAAATTTAAAAATAAAAAAAACATAATATTAGGTGATTTAAAACATTTAGATGACAATGGAAATAATTATTTAAAAGAAGTTAATAAGATTTTCTCTGATAATTTTGGTTTTAGCCAAGGAAATACTTGGATAAAATATAACCCTTCAATCAAACAAGTTTATGATAAAAAACTATTTGGTTTTGAAAAAAAAGTAAGTTTTTTAACAAACAAGAGCTTCTCAAAAATAACAATCAATAATAACTCTACTTTTAAGACTGTTTTTAAAGAATTATACAATGATAACGTTTCTAATACAGTTTTTTTTGCACCATGGGGAATGTATGGTAAAATTGATAAAGTTTTCTATTATGGAAAGAAAATAAATCAAAATAAATGGATAATTGATCCATTTAAAATGATTGAAAAAGTATTTAATACTTCATATCCAATACCTGATACAACAACTAAAAAAGCTAAAAGAATTGCTTATATACATATAGATGGAGATGGAATATTATCTAGATCATTTAATCAGAAATATACAATTGAAAATGGCTATAACTTTATAAAAAAAGAAAAATTAAAAACAGGGGTCTCTTATATTGTAATTGAATTAGATAAAAATGGACCTATATTTAAAAATCCTTTATTCAAAATGAATAAAAACTTTAAACCAGAATTTTTTAATAATTTCGCAAAAAAAACCTTTGCATTGCCTTTTGTTGAACCAGCCTCACATACTTATACTCATCCTTTTAATTGGAGAGAAGGAGTTGTTGCTTATTCTATTAATAAGAATGCAAAAGTTGTTGCTTATGGAAGCCCAGGAATCCGATCATTTCAGGAAAAAGACAAACAAATAAATCTAAAGTATGAGATTAGAGATTCTTTAGATTATTTAAGAAAATTAATGCCTTCTAATAAATTACATCAGGATATAATTTATTGGAGTGGAGATTGTTTTCCTTCTATACGTGATTTAAAATATATTGATGATAATAATATACTAGCTTTTAACTCTGGTGATTCTAGATTTGATTTAGAGTTTAATAGTTATTCGTATGTAACTTCATTAAGTAGATTTGAAAAAGGTGTTACTCAAATATATTCATCTAATAGTAATGAAAATACTTATACAGAAGAGTGGAAAGAAAATTTTTGGAGATTTAAAAATGTAATAAGAACCTTTGAAAATACAGGTTATCCAAAGAGAATTAAACCTATTAATGTATATTATCATTTTTATTCCTTTGAAAAAGAAGCTTCTTTTAATGCATTAAAGAAAATATATAAATACCTTAAAGAAAACGATTTAGAATATATATATCCTTCTGAATTTATTAAAATTGCAAAAAATTTTCATGATATTAAAATTGAAAAAGAGAATTCGACATACTTTATATCTAATATAAAAGAATTAAGAGAATTAAGATTTAATGGAAAAGTTAATATTAAAAAATCAAATGATATTACAAAAGTTTATTATGATAAAAAACTTGATGTAACATATTTAAGAATTAAAGATTCAATAACCAATGCAAAATTTGAAACATATTAAGATATGCTAAAAAAAAGTATTTATATATTAATTTTTGTGATTGTTTCAATAACTATAGCTATAGTTATTAAGCCTTCTGATGATGAACTTCTTTATGTTTATGAAAAAGCTGAAAAGAGAGAAAAACTAAAAGACAAATATGAATTCTTAAGAAAAAATAATCCAAAAAATATAGAACTTCAAGAAAAACAATTAAAAAATCTTGAAATTTTAGATGATGAAAAATATATTGAACATTTAATTGATTTCTATGAAAAAACTAAGAATAAAAAAGATTTAACTAGAATACTTAATTATTACAAAATAAAAAAAGACTACATTAAGTTAATGAATTGGTATGAAAAAGCATATAAGGAATTTAATGATAACAATAGTTTAAATGAGATTATAAAACTTGCAAGTTTTATAAAAAATAAAGAGAAACAAATAATCTATATAAAAGAAGCATATTCAAAAAATAAAAACAAAACTTTATTATTTAATTTATATAATCTTAATGAAAAGAAATTTTCTTTAAAAAAGTTACGGCAATTAGCATTAGAAAATAAGCTTACAAAAGAAGAATATACAAAAACACTTCAACTATCAATTTATTCAAATGATTTAAAAGAAGCATTTACACTCTTTAAACGTAAGAATTTAGATTATATAAAAGGTGTTGAAAACTTCGAATTATTTGAATATTTCTTAAAAAATACTGATAAAAAAGATGAATTAAAAAAGCTTTATAGACATATGAATAAAAGTACAAATGAAGAAAAATACTTTAATGCTTTAATTAATATGTACTCAAATGAAATAAATATAAATAAATCAATTGAGGCTTATAAAGAAAAATATAAAGAAACTAAATCTCTTGACTATCTAGAAAATATAATATATTTAAACTATATAAATGAGAATCAAAAGGAATATTTATATTATTTGTCAATAAAAGCTTTAAACACAAAAGATATTAAGGTTTTAAAATATGTAATAACAGAATATTTCGATTTAGATGATATTAGCTCCGTTAAAATACTTTTAGAAAAAATAGAAAAACTAACACCTGCTTACGATGAATTTAAAGAACTTTATCTACTTACTCTTGTTTACTTGGAAGAAAAAGATAAAGCAGAGGCAAAATTTTTAGAATATAAACCTAAAAATCCTTCTACTGATATTATTTATTCAATATTTGAAAAGAAGATTAATGAAAAATCAATGCCATATTTTATGACTATTTTAAAAGATTCTACTGATGAGGAAACTAAATCTAAACTTTTTAGATATAGATACAAGACATTAAGACTTTTTACACCTGAAACATATAAAGTTTTTGGCCAGGCAAATACATATAAAAAACTTTCAAGATATATGTTTAATTTTTCTAAAGAAGATAAAAATAAAAATTATAAGAAATTTGCGAATAATTCAACAGACCCTATGTTTTTAGCTGATATTGGCTTTTATTTTCTTTCAATAAATGATTATGATACTTCTAATATGATATTGACAAAAGCTTACAATATAAATCCAAGGAATCTTTTTGTATTAGATTACTTATCACAATTAAAAACTAGTACAAATGATTATGATGAGTCTTTAAAATTAATGAAATCATATTTAACTATAAAAGCAAATCCTATAATAAATTTTAGAATTGCAGAAGTTTTATATGCAACAAATAAAAAGACAATTGCCCTAAAACACTACAAAATAGCATTAAATAAAATAAAAAATAGTAGTGTCGAAAATAAGTCAATGCTTTTAAAATCTAAAGCAAGATTAATTACAAACTTTAATGAATTAAAAATAGCTTATGAAAACTTAATAATTGAATCAAACTATAGTGAATATATTATTCTTGAATATTTAAACTTAAGTTTGGAAAATAAACAATATGCAGAAGTTTTATCTTTACTAGAAAAATATAAAAATAAAATAAAAATAAAAAAAGACTTTAAAAATCTTGAAGTAAACAGTTTAATTAATTTAAATAAATATCAAGAAGCTAAAATAGCCATTGAATCTTTTATAAAAACAAATAGTTCAGAAGTAGATATTTCTATGTTAGAGCAATTAGGATTTGTTAATTTATATTTAAAGGATAGAAAAGCTACTATAATTGCGTTTGATAAAAGTATAGAAAAAGGCTCTACAAATCAAGAGTTAATTACTTTAAATAATGAATTAAAAAAGAACTATCGAAATAATATAAGTATCAAAGCAGGATTAAGAAGCGAAATAAAAGAGACACAAATTAAAGCTACTTATTCTGATAATCTTTATAAAGTATCAATATTAAATGATACTTATGATGAGTATAGTTCAGCAAAAATTTTTTACGAAGATATTGAAGATAAATATAGTTTTGGTTTAGGGCAAGATTATATAAAGATTGGATTTGATAATATTTCTAATTCAAATATAAATTTACTTTTTCAACAAAATGTAGATATAAATGTAAAGCAAACAATTAAAGATGAATTAAAATATGAAAATTATCAGATATCTTATGGAAATGACATTAATAAAAAATATTTTTATACTTTAAAATTTGATTATTTTAAATATAATAAATTCAATAGAAAAAGATTCGACACTTCAATATATAATCAGTTTAGCAAAAACTATTTTGCTACATTATCTTATATATATGAAGAAGTTAAAGGGGAAAATACTATTGATTATACACAATATGGTTATAGTAAAATTAATTCACCTTCTATATCTTTTGGAAGAAATTATAATATAAACAATAAATTATCATATTTAAGTTCTTTAGGAATTGAAATTAAAGATTACAATATAAATGCACTTTCAAATTTTAATTTAACATACAAAAACAGAGATTTGAATATTGACTGGGAAAACAATTTTTTCAGAGATGATTTTATAAATAAATACAATTTTTCAAGTTTACTTTACATTAAATACTTTTATAACTAGGATTTTTACATGAACATTTTTTATATATTTACAATATTATTTATTTTGCTATCAGTTCAAAGAAATATAAATAATCTCAAGTATATCATATATTATAATATTTTATTAGTACTTTACACTTACTTTTACTTCTTTTATAATCATTCTTTTAAAATAGAAAGAGGCAGTTTATATGAAACATTTCTATACGATTTTGGTCCTTTTTTTATAACTATTGTTATATCACTATATATTAAATTTGAGATGCAAAGAAATAAAAAAACAATAAATGAATTAGATGAAAAAATGGATTTTTTAAATACTAAAATTAAAACAGCAATAGTAACAAATAACAAGATAAAAAAAGAGAGAAGAGATATAGAAAAAAGATTGATTTCTGGAGAAAAAGAATCTATTAAAATTAGAGAAATTTTTGAAGAAACATCTGACTTCAATTTAGAAAAAAATGAAGAAAATTTATTGAATTATTTCCAAAGATTACTACCAAACGCAAAAATGAGACTTTACAAAAATGAATCTAATATCATAAAATACAAATTAAATAACTATGAAGAAATGATTATTTCAGAAAAAATTGATGATAACCTCTTAGAGATAATTAAAAATAACCCAAATAATATAATTACTCAAGTAGAATATCCACAAATAAAAGAGAAGTTAATAATTAAAGTTCATGCCGAGAGGGAACTTTTTGCCATCATTATTGTTGATTATTTAGATTTCAAATACCTTAACAGAGCTACAATTCAAAGTTTACATTACTTTACTAAACTTCTTTCCTTACAAATACAAAACACAATAATTTATCAAAGACAAAAAGAGTTATCTTATTCTTATAACTCAAAAAATATCTATAACTTATATTTTTTAAAAAAAATGATTAATTTAAGAGTTAATCTATCAAAAAGAGAAGGTATTACTTCTTATTTAATTCTTATTAAAAGTGAAGAATTTATTGTTAAAGAGGAAGAAGAAGAAATTAAACTTTTTGATGACATAGAAAATCTATATACTAAATACTTTAGAGAAGAAGATTTTGTTTTTTATAATCAACACTTGAATTGTTTTATATTTTTACTAATAACTGACTCTTCTAAAGTGGATAAGGTATTAGATAAAATTAGAACAAAGCTTGATACATATAGCTTTTCTTTAGAAGAAATTGCAATTACAAAAACAAGTAAAAAAACAGATATTTTAGAGCAAGTTGGTATTACAGTAAATAATGAAGGTAAAGTCGGCATTATTAATGGTTAAATGGTTAATACTTCTAAGTTTTTTTCTTCTATTTTTTGGATATATGGGATTTATTTCAATAATATTAATTATAGTTTTTTATTTTATTTTATTTAGTTTAAAAAAAGAAAAGAAAACTGAAATAAAAGAAAATAGTAATGAAAAAAATATTATATTATTAGATGAAATTATTAAAAATGAAGCAATAAAAAAGTTTAACCTTAATAATATTGATACATATAAAGAAATATTATATTCTGGAAGTCAAGATGAAAAAATTGAATTAATTGGAATGGTTGTATTTAATCCATCTAAAGAATACGTTGATTTAATTAGACATTTATTAAAAGATGAAGATGAAACTATTAGAATTTTAGCGAGTAATTCTTTACAAAAAATGGAAAATTATTTTGAAAATATAATAGATAATATAAATAAAGAACTAATATATGAAGTTAATAAAGATAAAATAAAAGAACTTTACTTAAAATTAATTGACACCTATGATCGATTCATCGAGTCATCATTATTAGAATCTTTTCAAGTTTTAGAATATAAAGCAAAAATTTTTCAAGTTTTCAATCAAATGCATGAAGAATATCTTAATGAAAAGAATTTTAAAAAATCATTTTATTATATGTCTGTTAAATATAATAAATTTGATTCAATAATAGAGGACTTAAAAGAAAGAATTGAAAATGAGAATTCTATAAATGATAAATTTTTACTAGTAGAAATCTATTATAAACAAAATAAAATAGATTTAATAAAAGAAATTTTAAAAAATATAAAAAGAAAAGATATAGAAGATATAGATTTAAAAAATAGTTATGATTATTGGAGTAATTATGTTTTTTAAAAAAGCTACAAATAATATATCAGATATTTGTTTAATAATTGAAGGAAGTTATCCTTATGTAAAAGGGGGAGTAGCTTCTTGGGTTCATCAAATTACTACAAATTATCCAAATATTAATTTTGAACTTGTAGTTATAGTTGCCTCAGACAAAGAAATATATAATTTAAAATACGAATTACCAAGTAATATAAAAAAAATTCATCATGTATATATAAAAAGAAGTATTAGAACACCTGTTTTTTCTATAAGAAAAATGAAAAAAATTGAATTAATAAAAAAGTTTTTTGCTAACTATTTTAATTTTGATTCCTTTGAAGAAGTAGTTAAATATTTATTATCACTATCTACAAAACAGAAAGAAAGACTTTTAAAAGAAGCTCTTTATTCTCAGGAAGTTTTTGATTATATGAATGAATTATATGAAAATAGTAAATTTAGAGAAAAATCATATATAGATTTTTTTTGGTCAATTAAAGCTATTTATAACACTTTTTTAAATATTTTATTATCTTATATTCCTAAAGCAAAAGTCTATCATACAATTTCAACAGGTTATGCTGGATTATTTGCATCAATTTGTAAAATAAAATATCCAATGTCAAGACTTCTGTTAACTGAACATGGAATATATACACGTGAAAGAAAAATGGATATTACTATATCAGATTGGGTAGATAGAGATCACCAGGCTTATAATCCTAAAGAAAGTATTTCTTTATATAAAAACATATGGGCAGAAGCTTTCAAAAGAGTATCTTTAATTACATATCATTATTCTAATGAAATTATATCGTTAAATGAAAAGAATAATTTAATTCAAATTAGTGAAGGTGCAAGTAAAGAAAAAGTCTATTTTGTTAGAAATGGTGTAAATTTAGAAAATTTTTCTTTTAAAGAAAGAAAAATGATAAATTCTGATAATCCAATAATTGGTTTTTTAGGAAGGATTGTAAAAATAAAAGATGTTAAAACATTTATCAAATCAGCAAACTATGTCCTTCAAAAATATCCAAATGCAAAGTTTTTAATTGCAGGACCTACACAAGAAGATGAAGAATATTATAAAATTTGTGAAAAACTAATATTTTCTTTAAAACTAGAAAATAATATTAACTTTTTAGGTTCAGTTAATCCTAAAGAATTTCTCGATCAAATTGATATAATGGTTCTTACTTCTCTTTCAGAAGGTCAACCATTAGTTATTGCAGAAGCAAATGCATCAGGTGTTCCTTGTGTTGCAACTGACGTAGGCGGTTGTAAAGAGATGATTGAAGGTGCAGGAGAAGATAAAGAAGGTATTTCAGGTATTATAACTGCATCTGTTAATCCTAAGGAAACTGCAGATGCAATTTTTAAATTTATACAAAATCCAATTTTTTATAATCAATGTTCTATAAATGGAAGAAATAGAGTAATTAAATTTTATAATGAAATTAATTTTTTAGCAAAATATAAAAAAATATATCAAAAAAATATTGATTTAAGTGGAGTGAAATAATGAGAGGTAGAGGTTTTGAACTACAAAAAGTATTAGATGAAAATGAAAACTATTTTCCAAAACTTTCATTAGCTTTAAAAAGAATGGTAATTACTTCAGGACCTTGGATTATATCAATTTGTACATTATTAATAATTAAAGTTTTTCTAACTCATATTATAACAAAAGAACTTTTTACAACTTTTATATCTATCATAATATATGCATTCATTTTTTCAATAATTATAACTTCACCTTTTATTAATATCATCACTAGATATATATCTGATAAAATATATTTGAATGAAAGGGATAAAATACTTCCTACTTTTTTTAGTTCATTAATTTTAATTGCGTTAATTTCATTTATATCAGCAGTATTATTTATACAATATAATACAAACTTACAAGAGTTTAAAATTGATGTAGCTTATTTATTTACAGCACTTTCCATACTATGGTTAATTATGGCTTTTGTTAGTACATTAAAAGATTATGATTTTGTTACATATTCATTTCTTATAGGTATGATAATTTCATTTATATTACTTTATTTTGTTTGGAATATTGGCCTATCTCAACTATTGCAATCATTAACTATGGGAATACTCTTTACAATTTCCTTATTAATTGCAAGAATAATGATACAGTTTACTAGTGATAAACTTTTTGACTTTTCATTTCTATTTGTAAAAAAATATTATTTACTATTTTTTAGTAATTTATTCCTATATCTTGGCTTATGGATTGATAAATTTTTATATTGGATATCAGATAAAGGTGAAGAAGTTATAAAAGGTTTTTATTTCTTTGCTGATTATGACTTTATTGTGTTCTTAGCATATTTAACACTTATTCCAACTACTGCTTATATAACAGTATATATTGAAACTGTTTTTCATGAAAATCAAAAAAAATATTCAAAATCTATTGAGAATAAAGAGAGGTTATCTAATATAAAAATTTTTGAAGAACGTCTAAAAAAATCTTTTTTTATTGGCTTAATAAAAACTGCTGTTTTTCAATTTTCTCTAGCTATTTTATTTGTTCTAATAGTCCAATTTATATTAGATAGTAATAATATTAATGTATCAACTATTCCACTTCTAAGAATTACTATTTTTGCGGTTTCAATACAGATGTTAATAAATGTTCTAGTTATATTTTTATATTATTTTGATTTTCAAAAAGAAGTTTTATTTATTGCTATTTTTTTCCTTTTAAGTAACTTTATCATTACAGTATTTATGGTAAACTTACCATATGAATATGTAGGATATTCATATTTTATTTCAACATTATTGACTTTTGTATTATCGTTATTTATTGTTTTATATAAAATTGAAAAAATAAATTTCTATACTTTTATTAATAATGAGGTTTAATCATGTACAAAATTTTGATTCTATGTTTTTTATTTGTAAATATATTTGCAAGTGATAAAAAAATTTTAATTCCACTTTATAGTTACCCTAGTTTATGGATAGAGAAAGAAAATATTTTTAAAAAGATTAAAAATGAGAAAATCGATACTTATGTAATTATAAATCCTAGTAATGGTCCTGGAGAAAAACTATCTGAAGATTATATAGAGGGCATTAGATTTTTAAAAGCACATAATGTAAAGGTTTTAGCTTATGTATATACTTTATATGGGAAAAGAGATCCGTATAAAGTTAAAGAGGATATTTATATATGGTCAAAATTCTATGAGGAATATGGAGTAAGTGGAATCTTTTTTGATGAAACGGCATCAGACTTAAATACTCTTTCTTATTATAAAGATTTAGCTAATTATGCAAGAAGTTTAGATTTTAATTTTGTAGTTTTAAACCCTGGATATACTGTTGATAAAAGTTATATTGACTCAAAAATAGCCAATATTATAGTTACATATGAGAACTCTATGCAAGCTTGGAATAAATCATTTCCAAAGAATATCAATAAAGAAATAGAAGAAACAAAATTAGCTTTACTATTACATACTTTAAAAAATAATGATTTTAAAAAAGTACTAAATGATCCAAAAACTAAAAACTTTACTTATTTATATATAACAGAAGATGAATTATCAAATCCTTGGGACGATATATCATCTAAATTATTTGAAGAATTATAAAACTATGAAATAGTTTTATTTCTACCTTCATCTTTGGCTAGATAAAGATTATCATCAGCTCTTTTTACTAATAAAGGAAGAGTATCATTTTCTAATATTTCAGAAACTCCAATACTAATCGTTTTCTTTTGAATATGAGAAAAAGTAAACTCTTCTACTTTCTTTCTTATTTTTTCTGCATAAACAACTGCCCCATCTTTATCTGTATTAGTACAAATTATTAAAAACTCTTCTCCTCCCCATCTTCCAACAATGTCGATTTTTCTTGAGTTTTCTTTAAATATTTTAGATAATTCTATTAGTATAGTATCACCAACTTGATGCCCAAAGTTATCATTAACTTCTTTAAACTTATCAACATCAATTAATAAAATTGAAAATGGAATTTTAACTCTTTTAAACCTATCAAATTCATTTTCAAGACATTCATCCATTTTATGTCTATTTACTAATTGTGTTAATTTATCAGTTTGAGATAAAACTTCAATCGTTTTTTTATCTGTTATATCTTCACTAATTGAAGTAAAACTTATTATCTTATGATTATCATCAAAATTTGGAAGAATTGTAGATTTTAACCAATAATAAGTATTGTCTTTTGTTTTCTCTTTTAATTCACCTTCCCAAATATTTCCGTTTATTATTTGCTCTAATATTTCTTTATATAAAGTAGGACTTGTTTTGTCACTATTAAAAATTGATATACTTGATCCTAGCAATTCTTCTTTACTATATCTACTTACATTACATAAAGCATCACTTACATCTAGTATTTTTCTATCTAAGCCAACAGTCATTGTAATTATATGAGAGTTAATAATATTCATAAATCTTAAATTTTCTTTATATAATCTATTAAAATTTATATAAATTTTTGACATTGGAATTGAAAGAATTAAACCTAAAAGTATTGAAATAAACAGTATTGAAATACCTAAAATTACTATATATTTTAAATTACTGTTTTTTATATCATCTAAATATTTGTTTTGTACTTCTAAAATTAATTTTAATTCTTCTTTATTATTAAAATAGTTTTCTAAAGAGAAAATATATCTATCTTCTCCAATATTTTTTTCTTCAAGATAATTTAAAGGTAAATTAAATTCAGTAAAAACTGTATTTCCATTATTTAAATACTTATTCCAAGCCTTTCTATTTTTAGGATGGATAATAAAATTTCCTAATTTATCTATCATATAAACATCAAAATTATTACTATTTTTAATATGTGTTAATAACTTGTCCATATCAACATTAGCAATAATTATTCCATAAAAAATATCTTGATGAAATATATTAATTGATATTCTAATTGTTGGTCTTAATGGTCTTTCTATTTTTTTATTTTCAATATTTAAATCTAATTGAGAATGAAAATAATTTCCATTTTTAGTACTTATTGTTTCTTTAAAATAATATCTATCTGATTTATTTTGTAAGCTATCAGCATCAACTTCATAGATTGTTTGAGAGTTTCTTTCTTTTTGAATTTTAATTTTTTCAAAACCTTTAGTATCAATAAATCTCAATTGAAAGATATTCTTGTGACTTAATATTAAACTTTTAAATAAATCTGAAACCCTCTTCTTATTATCAGAAGAGTTTTCAATTAAGTAATTAATAAAAATATCATTTATTAAAATTGAGTTAATTGTATTTTCTATATTACCAAGATAGTTTTTTGTTGAGGATTTGACTTCATTTAAATCAAATTGAATATTTTTCTTAATTTCTTCATTAAGTTCTGAATATTTAATATTATAATTTATAACAGATGTAACAAAAGTGATTAAAATAGCAAAGAAAATAATTAATGTTATATTTTTAAAAAATAATTTTTTAATTTCATAAAACTTAAACATATATTTCCTCTTTTATTAAAACTTATCTCATAGTACGATAAAACTCTTCCGCTTTCTGAATTTCATCTCTTGAAGGTTTTCGTCTACAAGAGATATAACAATCATTTCCATTTTCATCTTTATATGGATAAACTGTAGCAAAAACCCAATAAAAGCCACCTTGTTTTGTTGCATTTTTAACGTACCCTTGCCAGACGTTTCCCGATTTTACAGTACTCCATAAATCTTCAAAGGCAGCTTTAGGCATATCTTTATGTCTAACTAAATTATGAGGTTGAGAAACCAACTCATCTAAAGTATAACCAGCAACATTACAAAACTCTTTATTCGCAAATTTTATAATACCTTTAGAGTCTGTTTCACTAACTAAAAATGCATTGTCTTTTAATACTGTTTCACTCATAATTTAATCCTAGTTTTTACAATTTATTTCTCTAATTTTATTTAATAAATCAAATACTATTTCTATATTTTTCTCAATATTTTCTGTTACTGCAAAGATTTGTTGATTATCATAATCTTGTGCATATAAATCAACAGTATCTTGAACCATGCTATGAACTCTTCTATGTGCAACTAGTAAGTCTTGCCATTCATTGCTTTTAGCAAATTCACTATCTTTATTTGCATCTATCCATTTTCCAAGATTACATTCATGGTCATTTTTAACTGTAAATTTATGATTAGATTTACACTCTGAAAAATTTGTATTTTTAAATACAATATGGTCTGATTTTAATTTATTTACATCAAAAATCATATCTGTATCACAAATTCTTAATTTTGCACTTTTATCAATTGATGTTTTATTTACAGCACTTTGTAATTGCACAGCTAAAGATGTAGTTACTTCTGCCATATTACTAATATTTGAAGCTAATGATGCATTTTGTTGTGTTGCTTGGTCTAGTGAGTTAACAGTATCATTAATTTGTGCCATTGCTAGTTGTTGTTCTCTTGATGCAGTTGCTACATCTTCAATTAAATCTATTGTTACAGCAATATTTTCATTTAATTCGTTATATCCACCAATCATTTTAGTTGTAATTGTCTTACCATCTTTTGCTTTTGTAGTAGCACTTTCTACTAAATCTTTAATCTCTTTAGCAGCTTCTGCTGATCTACTTGCAAGATTTCGAACTTCCGCAGCAACAACAGCAAAACCTTTTCCAGCTTCACCTGCAGTTGCAGCTTCAACTGCTGCGTTTAATGAAAGAATATTTGTTTGGAATGCAATTTGATCAATAACAGAAATTGACTCATGAATTGCATTTACTTCTACACTTAATTGTTCCATAGACTCAGAAGTTTCGTAAGCTAGAGTTCTTCCTGTTTCATTTGACTTAGTTACATTTTGAGCATATAAAGCCATTTTTGCAGCACTTTCACTACTTTTGTCAATAGTTGCAGATATCTCTTCTATTGCTGCAGCTGTTTCTTCTAAAGAAGCTGCTTGTGCGTTTGAAGAATCACTTAATCTTTTTGAAGCATCTGATAATTCACTTGCACTATTTGTAAGTTCAACATTTGATTGATCAATTAAACACATTACTTCATTAATTGTAGATTGAGTAACTTTTGTACCACTAAATAATGATGCAATTAAACCTGTAAGACCATCAATTTTTGGAATTGGGTGATCATATTTTGCATTTGCAAGAGCTACTAAAACATCTGATAACTGTGTTAAGTTTGTTTGCATTCTTGTAATCATATTATTAATCTCACTAACAAGTGAATTAACTTCTTCTGAATGTCCAGTATTTTTGATTCTATCGTTTAATAATCCAGCATTAACTTTTCCAATAATCATTCTAGATTCTTCAATAACTATTTTATCTTCTTCTTGCCCACGTGCAATAGAATCTAAGTATTCATTAAAGCTTTGAACAACATCTCCAATTTCATCTTTTGATTTTATTTCTATTCTATTTGAATCTAATGTACTATTATTTTTAATATCATCAATTGAGTCTTTTAAGCTTAAGATAGGTGCGATGATATTTTTTTTCATATTTACTAAAGAAATTATCATTGTTACAAGTAAAGATACAACCAATAAAATTAATGATGTCCAAATAATTGTATAAGCATTATTTGTTGCAATATCAACTTTTTTCATACTTCTAGAAGTTAATGCAATTCCTAATCTTTTACCATTAAAGTCTTTTATATCAATATACGAATAGAAATAATTATCATTGATTAAATATTTATTATTAATTAATTTATCAAAATCAACATTTCTTAAATCACTTAAAACATCTTGATTTATAAATTTTTGAGAAATAACATAATTACCAAGTTTATACTTTTCATCAGCTTTTGCAACTGCCACGGAACTATCCATTAATAAGAAGAAAGCATCTCCTATTTTATCAAATGATTTTGCAACAGAATTAACACCTTGCATAAATTCTAATGATCCTAAGTGCTTATTATCATGACTAATAATAGGAACTACAGATCTTATACTAAGCCCTGCATTTCCAACTTCAAATGTATTTACAGAACTTATAGTTTTATTTACTTTTACAATACTTGCTCTAAAAGAACTTAAATCATCACCGAATTTTTGATCTTTCCATGATCGTAAGAATGATTTATTATCTTTTGTATGAATATGTACTTTTATATTACTAAAGGGTGTATTTTTTTTCATATTAACGGATAAAGATTCTAAAGCTTTAATTGCTAAACTTCTGTCATTTAAAGATAAAGAATCTTGAATTAAACCATCATTTGCTATAGATATTGCATTTGATATACCAACATCTAATTTAGAACCAAGTTTTTGCTCAACCAAGTAATTTAACTCAACATTTAAGTTTGAATAAACTTCATTTTTTAAATCATTTTTATACTTATTTAAAATAAAATAACCGATAATCAACATTACAACAGTTACAATTATCGTAACTAATGCAAATTTTTTTGCAAGACTCATACTCTTCATACTTGTGACCTTTTACCTATATTTAATATATTATACATTATTGTTTATTAAAAAGAATTATAATATTTTTCAATAATCAAATAAAAATAACTATTATTAAATTTTAATAAAAATTATAATATTTTTTATCCCATAGGGTAAAGAATTTTGTTTGTTATGTCTCTAAAAGTCCTAATTATAATAGTTTAAAATAGTAGTGTACACAAAAAAGGTACACAATACATATTTTTTCAACTAAGTTGTGATTATAAGTTTATTTTAGTTTAATCATTATATCTAATTCTAATAATCTATTATTTTTAATTAAGATATATATAAAATTAATTAATTAATTAATTAATGACCTATTCAATAATCTCTTTAATATCAGTACTAATTAGTATACAAACACCATTATGTAGACTATTTTTAGAAAAAATTATCCCTACTTTTATACAGTATTTAACTAATAAGTAGGGATATTTTTGTTTTATTGTAAGAATTTTTTTACAATGAATTTAGAGCTTTAACTACTTGTTCTTTAATCTCTTGAAAACTTAAATCAATTCTATCATTCTCACTAAGATAAACAGCTTCATCATCTACAGGTTCTTTTTTAGATTTAATAAAATTAGTAATATCTGTTACATTTTTAATATCACTTTTAATTTTAGAAAACAGACTAACTATCTCTTCATCATTTAGTATCTTATGGTCTAAGATATTTCCAAAATCAAATAAATCTCTTGACTTATCTCTCATAATCAATGCAACTATTTTTAACTTAGCTACAGATTTAACATCAAGTATTCTTAAATTGGAGTTTTCATAATTCGTAAATGTTGCCACCTTTAGTATCTCTTTTTGTATAACTCTATTAGCTTGAAAAAACTCTAATTTTACATGATCAAGTAGAAATTTTATCATATACTCATCAGGAAACAACCCAGCCATTCTTAAAGCAGTTACATTTTCATCTTGAAGTTTTATACCTCCAAGTGTTGTTATAGATGGAATAATTTTTCTATATGGTAAAGCTTTTGAAGATACGATATCAATATCCTCTGACACTCTATGATTAAGATAAAAAGCTAAGGCTGTACCTCCAACGAAGTACAACTCATCGTTAAATATATTATCATTACAAATTTTATCAAGAGCTTGTTTTACACTAACAGTCATTAATCATTCCTATAAGTTGTTTATACATATAGTTTTGATTATAAGAGCCTTCGAGTTGTATATCTATACCGTTTGTAGATATACAACCTTTCTTGTACATATTTTTATATTTACTTACAAGTACACTTTTAACCATATTTTTACCAAACTGTTTACAAAGTGTTTTTATATCATCTTCATTCATTGTTGATAGATAGTTTGAGATAATAGAATAAACCTTTTGTTCACTCTGTTTATTTGTTTGCCAAAAAAGGTTATGAGAGTAGGCTCTAGGATCAAAGACTATTACATCGTCTACATCTACAGCATTTATCTTTTCTTTTGCTTCATCATACTCTAAGGACTCTAAAAGAGTATATAGCCTTTGCCTACTCTTTTTCCAATCTCTTAAAGTTCTATCTGGGACATCTAATAATTTACTAATTTGTTGTTGTGTCATAGTAGTACCTTTTTAGTTTTTATATATTATAGGTGGATATCGCCTATTTGTCAATTTGTATAATTATAATAAATCTTTTCTATGAGTTTAACTCTATGATCTCAAAAACTTCATCAATATATTCCATTTGATTCCTGTCTATCTTTTCCCTTAAATATAATGGGATTTCAAGCCTAAATTCATCTATTGAAATAGGTTGTGTCCTTGATAATAAGTCAATCATCCTATCACTTAGAATTGAGTGAGAATCAATTTTATATTTTGTCCCAATTTTTCCTTTTCTAAACCTGTGTAAGCTTTTCTTTATTCCTTCTATTGAGTCTTTTGAAAGTTCATTAGCATCATCTTCATTCGTTTCATCACTACTTTTTTCTTCAATTGTTTCTTTTTCAATATTTTTTGTCTCTGTAGGTGTTTTTTCTTCTGCAACCCTATTTTCTAAAATAATCTCTTCTTCAACTTCAATAGTTTCTTCTTTTTCTATTAAAATAGCTCTATGTTTTATTTCTTCTAGTTTCTTCTTTAATCTTTCTTCTTCATTCTTTCTATGTTTAAACCAATCAGTACTCCAAATTCTATAAATATCCCATCCCATACTTTCAAGAATTTCTTGTCTAATTCTATCTCTGTCTCTTGCTGATTTACTAGAATGATAAGCTGCACCATCACACTCTATTCCTAAAATATAGTTATACGAACCTTCTACCATAATTCCAATATCGATATAAAAACCTGCTACCCCAACTTGAGGTTGTGCAACATAACCCAATGATTGAATATATCTAATAACTGACTCTTCAAATGGACTATCAGGTTCTTTTGCTGTCGTAGTACCTTGAACACTTTCAACATGCCCACTTTCAATATACTGCAAATAGTTTTTTAAAGCCATTCTTCCTCTATTACCTTCAGAATGACCTATATCATTACTTACCATAGATGTAAATACTACAATTCTTTTTTTAGCTCTTGTAATAAGTACATTAATTCTTCTCCAACCATGATCACCATTAATTGGTCCAAATCTTTGGTATACTTTTTTAGTTTCAGGGTCTGGTCCATATGTAGTTCCTATGTATAATACATCCGCCTCATCACCTTGAACATTCTCAAGGTTTTTAATAAATAGTTTCCCTTCTTTTTGTGCTTTATCTACTAATCTTCTAATATTCAAATCTTCTTTTGTTTTTTCTTCAAGAAGTCTATCGACAAGTTCAGCTTGCTTTTTACTCATTGTTACAATACCAAGACTCTCTTTTGAATTAGTTTGTAAGAATTTTATTATATTATTTGCAAGAGAAATTGCTTCATTTGTATTTTGTTGATTTTTAAAAAAACCATTAGATATAAATTTTCTACTTATCCCAACTTGTGAAGCATCTTTACTAGGTGATGGGAAAATCATTAATTCATTATCATAGAAATGGTGATTCGAGAATGAAATCAAACTTTCATGTTGAGATCGATAATGCCATTTCAACCTTTTTACATTTGGATATACCCTCAATGATAAATCTAATATTGATTCAGCTGTTGTAGCTATAGTTTCTTCTTCATCTTCATCAGTTTTAGATGAGCTAGAGAAAAAGTTTGTTGGAGGTAATTGATTTGGATCTCCTACAATAACAACTTGTTTTGCTCTTGCAATTGCTCCTAATGAATCTTCAGGAAAAATCTGACTTGCTTCATCCATAATCATTAAATCAAACGGTTCCTGGGATGGATCTATAAATTGAGATACACTTAATGGAGACATCATAAAACAAGGTTTTAAAACCCTGATTGCATTTGGTGCTCTTTTTATTGTTTGTCTAATTGGGATATGCCTTTTTTGCTTATTGATCTCATTCCTAATTAACTGCATTTCTGTTTTTTCACTAACTCTTCCACCTTGACCTTTTGGTATACTATTTTGTGAAAGAGATAGAGCGTGTTCTTTAGCATATAAACTACCTATTTTTGAATCTATATCTCTAAATTTCTTTAAATAAGTTTCGTATATTTTACTATTAAATTTAGAAAGTAATTCATTTGACCTTAATATGTAGTAAGCCCATTCTCTATAGTATGAATATTGTGCAAGATTCTTAATATCATCTTCAATATTTATTTTTCTTGCGTACTCTATAATAGGAGAAAAGTGGTGTTTCTCTAGAGTATTAATTAATCTAGATACATCAATCCACATTTCTAATTCTGACTTATGGTCTAATTTTGCAACTAATATTTCTTCTTTTTTATCAAACTCTTTTTGTCCTAAAAAGAAAATATCATCTTTTATATACCCAAAATGAGTAATCTCTGTTTTTAAACTATTTAATCTTTCCATTAAAGGTTTTGTATTAGTAATTAATCTTCTTAAAGACTCTGAATATTCAATATTTTTTTGGCTTCTAAAAGGTTTAATTAATTCTTCCTTCAGTCCATTATCTAAAACTGCTTTTTTCCAATCATATGACTCTTTTAATGTTAATACATTTTTTAAATTCTCATATATTTTAGGTAAGTTGTTTAAATCTTTTATTTTAAATGTTTCTATTTCTAATTGTTTAAATATTTTATCAAGCCCATTTCTTGTAAGGTTTTTTAAATTTTGAAAATAATCATCTAAAAAGTTTTTAGCTTCATCTAACATCTCAATCATTAATTGAGGATCATTTTTATGAGTTTTATTAAAATACTGATTAAATGTTCTTCTTAATTTTTTGTAATTACCATTAAATAGTTTTCCAAAAAAACCAATATCTTTAAATCCTCTAAGCTCTTTTGATAAACTTTTAATATTATCTATACTCTCAAGCATTTCAATATCAATGGCTTTAAATGATTCAAAATCTTCTACAAGATGGGTAATATCTTTTAATATTTTTTCTATTTCATTAATACTAAAAATTGATATTACATCTAATTCTTTATTATCTGGAAAATTTGATAACAGTCTTTTTTCTTCTAGTTTATTTAATACTGCTAAATTCTCTTCACTTTTTGGTAACAACTCCAATAATTCATCATCAAATGTAACTGCTAATTCATTCAAAACTTCTTTATATTGCTCTATTAGTTCAATGATTTTATTTGCATCTAGGGATACCGCATTATTTGTGATAAATCCATTCCAAACAGTCTGTAAAATATTTCGATCTTCTTTTATGTAATCCTCTAAAGCACTTAATTCTATTGATACTTTTTCAAATATTTCATCACTTAATTTTAAAAGGTTCTCAGATGGAGATATATCTAAGAATTTTTCTTTAGCTCTATTTTGAACTTCTCCAAATACAATATAAGGTGATTTATTTACAATCTTTTGAGGAGTATGTAAAAGCTCTAAATATTTATTTAGATTATGTTTTATTGATTCTAATTCTTTTATATCTTGAGACACCCTATCATGTGGGATAGACACCTCTAAATCCACCCTATCTTTTAAAGAGCTATAAAAGTTTGTTTTATTTGATTTATGAGAATGTAGTTCAAGTATAAAGTTACCTAAGCCTACATTATCAAGTCTTTTCTTTACAACTTCCAAAGCAACTAACTTTTCAGCTACAAATAGAACACTTTTACCCTCTGCTAAAGCAACTGCAATTAGATTTGCAATAGTTTGACTCTTACCCGTTCCAGGAGGTCCTTCAATTATAAGGTTATGCCCTTTTAAAACTTGTGCTATAGCATCTCTTTGTGAACCATCTGCGTCCATAACCAGACCCATTTTTTCTGTTTCATTAGATGGTAATTCTTCAAAAGACAAAGGACTTGTATCACTTACTATATCACCTGATAACTCTCCTAGCACTTTGTTATCTTCAATTTTCCTATCTTCAGGCCAATTACTTGGATTTAAATCCAAGTACATTAATAATTTACTAAAATGGAAAAAGTCTAGTGAATATATTCTACTAACACCAATTAGTTCAGGCTTATTTTCACAAATTGAATTTACTTTATTGAAGTAGTCTTCAGGTGTATATTCTTCATTAAATGCTGGAATTTCAATACCAAATTCATTTCTAATTTTATACTGTAATGAGATATTAGAAAACATATCTTCACCTGTATATTCAATTGTATATGAATATACTCCCGTTTCCCTATCAGAATCTCCTCTTTCAATTTGAACTGGAAGTAAAAGTAATGGTGAATGTATCTCTTTTTCTGAATCTATACTTTGTTTCCATTTTAAAAATCCTATTGCAAGATATAAAAGGTTTGATCCTGTTTCTTGAATAGCTGAGTTTGCATCAGTTTTTCTTTTTCTTAACATTCCTTCTAATGTATCAGGATAATGTAATGTTTGAATTGAATCATCGATATGCTTATTATTAATGTTTTCATCCATTTCATCCACTACAGGGGCTTCTTCTTCAACACATATTCCTATCTCTTTAGCATAAGTCTTTGCATTTTTAAATCCACTAGTCTCATCATAATCTTCTTCATTTGATTCATCTTCAATTTTAGGATAAGGAACAGGATCCATTTTCATCTTCTTACCATCTAATAAATGCCTATATAAAACATTTGGTAGCTCATCAACAATTATAATTCTATTTTTTCTTTTTAAGTTGTAATTTAATAATGTATTTCTTAGTGTTAAATCAAGAAGCTTTTTTCTCGATTCTGTTAATAGTTTATTTACTTCTGACATTTATATTCCTACTTTTTATACTTCTTAAAATTCTCTGCTTGTTCAAATATCTCTTTAAATACTTCATCTTTTGTAATTGGTGGATATCCATGTTTAGCTAATAACATGATAAGGTCAACTTTTAATTCAGCTTTTATATCATCCCTTACATTCCAGTCTGTATATTTTGTTTTATCATCAACTACTTTTTTTACTTCCTTAGAAAGTTCTAATAACTTATCTTCTGGATATGAAAAATCAAACTTAACAGCGATACTTTTTAATATATCGTAGAAAGCTTTTTCTTCAAAGTCAATACCCATATCTCCAAAAGATTCTTTCTCTTTTTGTAATTCATGGTAAAGATCAATGATATTATCAGTGAAGTCCTCTAGGACTCCACTGACTAATACATCTTCTTCTTTCCTTTCATTATATTTTTCAACTAGAGCAGTAAACTTTTTTGAAAAATCTACAGCTTTTACTTTATTAACTTTCTTAAAGTCCTCAAGGGCTTTAGCTAATAATTGTTGTAGTAGTTTTATCTTTGTATTTGGTAGTTTAATTTTATTAATTTTATTAATGTAATCTTCATCAAAAATATCAATTTGAGCTTCATCTTCACTTCCAAGTTTAAATATCTCTTCAACACCATCACTTTTAAGTGCTTCTGCTATCATTTCTCTAACTTTAGCATTCATTTGTGCAGTATCGGGTGCATCACCACGTGTAAGCTTAACTACAATACTTCTAACAGCTAAATAAAAATGAATATGATCTTTTTCATTTTGTGTAAATTCTTCGCTTCCACAACATATATCATAAGCAGATTTTAGTCTTTTTACTATATACATAAATCTAGTTTCAATCTCTTTAGTAATCTGTGCATATTCACTTGCTTTATTTAAACAATCAAGTTGTTCTGTAGGACTACCTTTAAAGTATAGTGTAGTATCAAACTTAGAAAAAAGTCTTGCAAGTAAATCTAGTTGATCTTTTACCACTACTATAGAGGCTTTTATATCTTCAAAGTTTTTACTATCTATTGTAGAGAATTGTTTAAGAGCTTTGTTCATAGCAGTTTTAATACCTATATAATCAACTACAAGTCCTTTTTCTTTTTCTGCAAACTTTCTATTTACTCTTGATATAGTTTGAATAAGATTATGTTCTTGGATAGGTTTATCTATATGATATGTCAACCCCAAATAGGACACAAAAATAATAATCTATGCAGCCATTTCTAAACGTAACATTTTTTCTTCAAATTCAACTGGTGACATGTAATT
>NYWO01000130.1 GCA_002685075.1 Arcobacter sp. | reverse complement strand
TAGAGGTATAGTAAACCTAATAAGAAATAGGACATAAAATACTGAACAGTTCAATCCTCAATCTTTTACTTTTAGAGTAGCTTTTAGTAATGGTAAGCTTGTTCTAAAAAAGAATTGGATTTTTAAACTTACGCCAGAGGGTACAGGTTATGGGACTTATTGTTTTATCTAAGAATCTTTTAATTCTGAGTATGAATTTTAGTTACCTCACCAATTAAAAGAGAAAACAAAAAAAACACTATATTTTGTTACTATTGACTATGATTAGAATAAGTAGTATAATTATTTATAATGAAAAAAACTCATAAGAAACACCAAATATCATTATTTTTCTTCATCTTTTCAGTTGGATGTGTTGTTACATTTATTATATTAGATTTACTTTTCTATTCATATAACATTAAACAACGGTTAATGGATAATGCAGTTGAAATCACTAATCAAAAAGAAAAACAGTTTCTAAAAGAGATAAATACAACAAATAATATGCTAACTGCAATTAAAGAGTCTTCCCAATTTAAAGAATATATGTTGTATCCTGACATTTTTAAAAAAAATATTGCTGATATGTTCTTACTTCTTACTAAACACGATAAAAATATTATGCAATTAAGATACTTAGATAAAAATGGTATTGAAAAAATTAGAGTAGATAGAATTAATTTAAAGAATAAACCTATTCTAGTACAAAAAGAGAAATTACAAGATAAGTCAAATAGGTACTATTTTAAAGACTCTGTTAATAAAAAAGAGGATGTGTGGTATTCAGACTTAGATTTGAATATTGAAAATGGAAAAGTCCAAATTCCATATAACCCAACACTTAGGACAATGCTTCCAATTAAAACATATAATGAATTTAATGGTGTTCTAATTATTAATTATCATATGCAACAAATACTAAATGATATAGTAGAAATTCCTTCACATGATTTAATGATAATGAATGATAAAGGCTATTCTCTTATTCATTTTGATAAAAATAAATCATGGAGCTATTATCAAAATCCAAAAAGAACAGTTAAAGACGATTTTCCAGAATACTTTGAACAAATTATTGCCAGCATAGATTATTTTCAAAACAATGACTTAGTTGCAAAAAAGATTAATTTAGACTTACCTCAAAAACTATTTTTTATCATTAAAATAAATACTACTTATCTTAATGATTTAAAAAAAGATAGATATCTACATTATTTACTACTGTCGGTTATTATCCTGACTTTATCACTTATCATGAGTACGGTTTTTTCAAAATATTTAAGACAACTTTTTACAGTTTTAAAAGATACAAAGTCTTTAAATAAATTACTCAATAGAAAAGTAAAACAACAAACTCAAGAGCTAGTTAAGTCAAAAGAACAACTAAATAATCTAATACTAAATCTTAATGATTTTATTTGGGAGACTAATGATAAAGGGGAATATACATATTTAAGTCCTCAAGTTAAAAGTATTCTAGGTTATAGCCCAGAAGAACTTTTAGGGAAAAGTCCTTTTTTCTTAATGCCTCCTAATGAAAAAGAGAAAATTGAAAAACTTTTTTTAAATATTGTAAAGAATGCTAAATCTATAGAGCAACTTAAAAACAAAAATATTCATAAAAGTGGCCATATTATTTACTTAGAAACTTCTGGTAATCCAATCTTTGATAAAGATAACAAAGTCATTGGGTATAGAGGAAGTGATAGAGACATTACCCAAAAAGTAAATTCTCAAAAACTTATAACAGAAAACTATAAAAAAATAGATGAACTAAATAAAAACCTTGAAGAACAAGTTCATTCTGAAGTTGAAAAGAATCAAGAAAAAGATATCCAACTATTTGCTCAATCAAAGATGGCTGCAATGGGAGATATGATTGCAAATATTGCTCACCAATGGAGACAACCATTAAGTACAATCTCTACAGCTGCTTCAGGGGTAAAGCTAAAAGAAGAGTTCAAGCAACTTAATCCAGAAATATTACACAATGACATGGATATTATTGTTGAGAGGACACAATATCTTTCTCAAATTATTGATACCTTTATGAATTTCTTAAAAGAAAAAAAAGTGTTTCAATATATAAGTACAAAAGATACAATACAAAAATCTATAGATATGATTGATAGTTCGTTAAAAACGTATTTTATTGTAATTAATACTAATTTTGACACATTTGATGATGTTGAGATCAATACAGTTCCTAGTGAATTACAAGAGGTGTTAATTAACATATTAAATAATGCAAAGGATGCTTTAAAAGAAAAAGATATTCTTGATAAAAATATCAATATTGAAGTATCTAAAATGGAAGAACAATTAGTAATAACAATTGAAGATAATGGAGGAGGTATTCCTGATGAAATCATTGATAGGATATTTGAACCTTACTTCACAACTAAACATGAATCACAAGGAACAGGATTAGGACTTCATATGTCTTATCGAGTAATTACTGAAAGCTTACATGGTAAAATTACTGTAACTAATGGCAAAGAAGGAGCAATATTTACTATTAAGATTCCTATAGATTGATTCTGTGGACGATTATGATAGCCGACGAGTAATCTTTCCTAAACCTCTAAGTTTTGAAACACTATTCACTCATATTAGTTTTCCGTGTTCCACAAAGTGTTCAAAATGTAAAAACAGTAAAATTCCATAAATCTTAAAGAAATATGGAACAAAAATTTTATAATTAGTTAAAAACATCAAACTTTACTATTTTACTTTACTATTAGAATAAATTATACATCTCTTTTCTTAACTTTTACTCTCAGAAAAACTTAGATATAATCACGTTAAATTATAATAAATATAGGACTTCCATGAAAAAACATGTAGAAACAAATCTAAGCCATATTGCAAAATTTGCTCCCTTTGCAGAACAAGCTGGAGCATCACATTTTCCAATTTACAATACAGGAACTTTTGACTTAAAGAAACAAGATGGTGATAAAATCTATGACTATACAAGAAGTGATAATCCAACTAGAGAGATGTTAGAAAACCTTTTTACAGAAGTTGAAAATGGAGCTGGTTGTGTTTGTACTCATACAGGGATTGCTTCGGTTGCCCTACTCTTTGAAACTACTTTAAAAGCAAATTCTCATATTTTAGTTGAAGCTGATTGTTATGGTGGAACATTTAGATTACTTAAAATATTTAAAGAAAAATACAATGTAACAGTTCACTTTGCAGATTTTTTAGAGTTTGATAAAATGGAAGAAATCCTAAAAAACAATCCAATTGATTTAGTTTTATGTGAAAGTCCTACAAATCCTGGTTTAAAAATCATAGATTTAAGAAAAGTTGGAGCATTAGCAAAAGAGAATAATGCTCTATTTGCAGTTGATAATTCACTTGCTACATTTATCTCTCAAAAGCCTTTAGATTTAGGTGCTGATTTTTCACTATTTTCAACTACTAAATATATCTCAGGTCATGGAGCTGTAGTTGCTGGTGCTATTGTTGCAAAGACTCAATACTTAGCAGAGCAAATTCACTATTATGCAAATGCAGGTGGAAGATCTCAAAACCCTATGGATGTTTACTTAATCACACTTGGTATTCCAACACTAAAAGTGAGAATGGTTGAACATGAAAAAAACTCAATTATCATTGCTGAGTATTTAGAAGAACAAGACTATATTGTAAAAGTTACACATCCTAGTTTAAAATCACATCCTCAACATGATTTAGCAAAAGAGCAAATGACTTATATTCCTGGTTTATTTTGTGTTGATTTTACTTCTATTGAATTAGCTGAAAAGTTTATTGAAAATACAAAAATCTTTGGTGAAAAATGTTCATTTGGTAGTCCGGATTCTAGAGTTGAAATACCTGCAAAAATTTCTCATGCAACATTTTCAAAAGAAGAATTAGCAGCAATTGGAATAAGTGATAGTACAGTTAGATTCTCTATTGGTTTAGAAAATGTAGAAGACTTAATCGAAGATATCAAACAAGCTGTAAAATAAGAAAGAGTATATGAGTAAAGAGTTTTTTAAACCAATAAAATGCGGCGAAACATTACCAATAAATAATGTCCATGCCGTATCTGTATCAATGCCAACAATTCAAGATGTAATAGATTATGAAGAACAAACTCCCGAAATCTTAGAAAAAATCCAAAGTGGTTATCCTAGATTTATTCTTCATCCATATTTAAAGAAGCTTGGACTTTTTATAAAAGATAAATATAAAGTTTGTGATAACTATGAAGTTGTTGTTTTAAGTTCATCAAAAGCAGTTGAACTTATAAGTGATAAGTATTTTATTCACAATAAAATTGAAATAGATGAACCTTTTGGAGTAATTCTAGTTCAAAAAGGAACATGTCAACTTCAAAAAGTTTTAACTTATATTCAACATGTTGGCTGTAATCTATCTTCTAGATTAGCTGAAGAGTATTTATACAAAGAAAAGATAATAGACTCTTTGCACAAAGAAGACCTTGAAGATAAAAAAAATGCAAAAGATATTATTATCCAAACGCTATCAGATGCATACTCTCAACCAAAAGAAAATATTTGTTTAGCACCATCAGGAATGAATGCAATATATTCAATCATTAGAGGGTTAAACTCTATTCAAAGCCATAATGGAAGAGATATTTTAGTTCAATTTGGTTGGTTATATTTAGACACTATGAATATAGTAAATCATCACTATTCTCAACAAAAAGTTTTTTCAGATATTACAAACCTAGACTTACTTGAAGAATATTTAAGTATAAATGGTTTAAAAATTAGTGCAATTATTACAGAACTTCCAACTAATCCTCTTTTAACAAGTGTTGATATAAAAAGATTACGAAAACTTTGTGATAAGTATAATATCCCTTTAGTAATTGATACAACTTTTGCAACCCCTTATAATCTTGATTTAAGAGCTTATGCTGATATCTTTGTAGAATCTCTTACAAAGTTTGCTTGTGGGAATGCTGATGTTTTAATGGGTGCAATTATTTTAAATAAAAAGCATAAGCTATCACATATGACAACAGAGTTTTTTAGACATTGTGAGAATGTTTTTATAAAAGATATACAAAGATTAGCATATGAAATAAAAGACTATAAAACAAGAGTAAAAAAAATATCTTCAAATACAAAACAATTAGTTGAGTATTTAGAAAACTGCTCTTATATTGATGAAGTATTTTACTGTTTTGATAAGAACAATAAAGATAACTATTCTCAAACAATTATAGATGATAACTCATATACAGGTGTTGTTTCTGTAACTTTTAAGAAGCCTATAAAAGATGTATATGACAAACTAAACTTTGCAAAAGGTCCAAGCTTAGGTACTGAGTTTACTTTACTTATGCCATATACTTATCTTGCTCATTATGATTTAATTCTTACAAAAGAAGGAAATGAGTTTTTAAAACAAATTTCCTTACCAATTGACTTAATTAGAATCTCAGTAGGAATTGAACCAATTGAGGAGATTATTAAAGAGTTTGAAAGAATAGCTTAAAAGTTAAAACTTCCTGAATTTAATAGAAGTAATAAACCTAGAATAAACATAAAAATAGGTGCAATTATTTCTACTATATCTGTAATCTTACCTGATTTTTCAGATACTTTATGCAATGATACACCTAAGAAAGATGAAGCAAAAATAACTACTGCCATTCCTAAACTAATTGCAATACTTGCTAATAAAACAGAAAAATATGTTTTCAGTAAAAAGGCATAAACAAATAATAATACAGTCCCCGGACAAGGAACAATTCCAGCTGTTAATACAAAAATCAAATCCTCTTTTTTACTTCTTTTTGTATCAAGTATAGGTTTATTTGTATTTGTTTTTACAAAGTTCATATTTGAAGGTTTTAAAGAAAAATTTGTAGTGTTTAAATCAACATTACAAGCACAACAAGCATGTGTTTTTTTACCTAATTTTCTATATAAAATAAATGCTGCAAGAAGCATAATAATAACAGCACAAAGAGCAGTTACATAAGAGATTGAATCTTCAAGAAAACTATTTAAAACACTTTGAAGTATAAATACAGAAAACAATACTAAAATCAATGCTCCAATTATATGTATAAATGCAGTTACTAAAGAGATTACAAAGGCTTGTAAATATGTACTTTTACGAGCTGAAAAGTATGAAAATGCCAATGCTTTACCATGCCCAGGTCCTAAAGCATGCAAAACTCCATATATAAATGAAGCTGTAAGAAGAAAAAATAATGCATACTTGTCTTCACCTTTTTCAATAGCAACTAAATATTTTTTTATATTGTAAGTAAACTTTTCAAGTAGGCTATCTTCTTTTACTTCTTCTACTTCTTCAATCTTTTTATTTTCATCTTTTTGGACTTCTTTTTTATTTTCAAGATTTTTTTCTTTTTTTAATTCTAATTTTTCTTTTTGTTGAAATACTGGCAAGCTAGAATCATTTATAGTAAAAGAGACATTATTTGCATCTATTTTTTTACTAACTTCATAAGGAATATTAAATAGTTGTTTCTTTTTATCAAAAATAATGAAAAAATAGCCTTCGTTATCATGGATATTTATATTTAAAATATTTTTATCATATATTTTATAGTTTAAATCAATACTATATTCAAAATGTATAGAAGAATCTTCATAATAAGTTTTATAATTTTTGATTTTAAAAGAGTTTGATTCTTCATTTATTTGTTTATCATAAGAAATTTTTGTTATAAAATTTCTAGGTTCTAAATAATTAATCATTGCATCTTCAATTAATTCTAACTCTTCTTTATTAAAACTACCATCTAAATTTAAATCATATAATTTTAATAATTCTTTTGAAAATACAGTAGCAAAATTCCAGTGTATAGTTAATGTTTTTATATGAGTTTTATTACTTTCTATATAAGTAGTTACGTCTGTTTTTGGTGTATATACAGAACATATAGAACATCCAAAAAGGATGCTCTTTAAAAGTAAAAGTAAAAGAAAATATCTAATCATTTATCGATAAGTATCAGCTATTTTCTGTGCAGTTTGAATAAGGTTTTCTTCCCAATTTTTTGCTAATGGGTCAATAACATGAACAGAACCATTTATACTCTTTGCAATTGTTTTAGCACTTCCTTGCGAAAATTGAGGAGATACAAATACAATTTTAATATTATGCTCTTTTGCATCCTTAATTAGTTCAATTAACTCTTTTGGTTTAGGTTCTTTTCCTTGAGATTCAATAGCAACTTGTTCTAATGAATATCTTTTCGCAAAATATCCCCAAGATGGATGAAATACTAAAAATGCCTTATGTTCAAATGGTTTTAAAATAGTTGACAATTTTACATTTAATATATCTAACTCTTTTAAAAATTTTTCATAATTTACTTTATAGAAAGATGCATTTTTACTATCAAGTTTTGCAAGTGTTTCATAAATGATTTTTGCTTGTGTTTTTACAAGTATTGGGTCATTCCATACATGTGGATCTAAACCTTCATGGTTATGATGGTCAGCGTGTTCTTCATGGTCATCATGATCATCATGCTTTTCATGGTCAGCATGTTCTTCATGTTCATCATGCTTTTCATGGTCATGATTTTTTTCATCTTCATGTTCTTCATGCTCATCTTCATCATGATGTGAGTGTTTTTCCATTGCAAGTTTTTCAATACCTGCTGATGTATCTACAATCAACATATTTTTATTTGTATTTTCAAACTTTTCAAGCCAAGAACCTTCAAAAGGAACTCCAATTGCAAAATAAATACTAGAATCTGCAAGTTTTTTCATTTGAGATGTTTTTGGCTCATAAGTTGCGGGAGAGAAACCTGGTTTTACCATTATATTTACATTTACTTTGTCACCTGCTATTTTTTCTACAAAATATTTTTGAGATAAAATACTTACTGTTACATCTTTTATTTGAGCATTTAATGATGATATCATCAAAAAAGCGATTATTAGTAATCTTTTCATTTATTTCCTTTTCTCAATACTGCAACTTAGTTGCGATCAGCGAATTTTAATGAATTTATTCTTTAATGCAACTTAGTTGTAAATCAATCTTAAAGAAAAATAGATATAATTACTTTATGAATATAGAAAAAATAATAAATATAAAAAACATTAAACTTACAAATGCAAGAAAAGCTATATTAGAAATATTAATATCATCTGATAAACCTTTGTCTTATGAAGATATAAAAAATGAATTAGCAATGGACAAAGCAACTTTTTATAGAAATATAACAAAATTTGAAGAAGAAAATATTATAAGCTCTTTTGAATCAAATGATAAAAAAAGATATTTTGAAATACAAAAAACAAAGCATTCTCATTTTATATGTACAACTTGTTCAAAAATTGAATGTATATATGAAGAATTAGATTTAAATCTTTCAAAATATCAAATTGATAATATCATAATTAAGGGTATTTGCCCTAAATGCTTAGAAAATTAGAAAATAAAGGAAAAAAATATGATTAAAAACCTAGTTGCATTAAATCAGTTTATAAATAAAGAAGCATTAAGTGGGATTTTACTTTTTGTAGCAACAGTTGCTGCTGTTATTGTTGCAAACTCAACTATAGGGCAAGATTATTATGATTTATGGCACTTACCTCTTGGAATAAATATTGGAGAGTTTTCAATATCCATGACTCTTACATACTGGATTGATGATGGATTAATGGCCTTATTCTTCCTTATGGTTGGTCTTGAGATTAAAAGAGAAATGATGATTGGGGAATTATCTAGTGTTGCAAAAGCCTCATTTCCTATAGTTGCAGCAATTGGTGGGATGTTAATACCAGCACTTGTATATGTAGCTTTTAATCCTGATAATCCTTTAGGTTTTGGTATTCCAATGGCTACTGATATTGCCTTTGCACTAGGTATTTTAATGCTTTTAGGAACAAAAGTAAATCCAGCATTAAAACTATTTTTAGTTGCACTTGCTGTTGTTGATGATTTAGGTGCTGTTTTAGTAGTTGCTACTGTTTACACAAGTGATATTCAATCTCAGTATTTCTTACATGCAGCTATTATTTATGCAGTTATTTGGGGATTAAATATTAAAGGGGTTACAAAACTTTTACCTTATTTAATTTTAGGTATTGCTTTATGGGTATATATTCATGCAATTGGGATTCATGCAACTATAGCTGGTGTTTTATTAGCTTTTGCAATTCCTATTAAATCAAAACTTGATGAAAAGAAATTTATTAAAGAATCTAAAAAAGATATTGACGATTTTGAAAAACATATAGATGATATTCCTATGTTAAACCATCATCAAATTGATTCACTTGAAAATATTGGATATAACTATGATAAAGTTCAAAATCCACTTGTAAGATTAGAACACCAACTTCATGGTTTATCTGCATTTTTTATTATGCCTTTATTTGCATTTTCAAATGCAGGTGTTTTAATAGATTTCTCAACAGTAAGTGCAAACTTAATGATAGTTATAGGTGTTGTATTTGGTCTTCTAATTGGAAAACCTATTGGTATTTTTGGATTTACATATTTAGCTACAAAACTTAAAATAGTTAAAAAACCAGATAATATCTCTTGGGCTGAAGTTGTTGCAGTTGGATTCTTAGGTGGAATTGGATTTACAATGTCTATTTTTATTACTCACCTTGCATTCTTAGATGAAAACATTATTGCAGCAGTTAAACTTGGAGTTTTTGCAGCTTCATTTGTAGCAGCTATTATAGGTGTTTTATTAATCTTAAAAGTTAAAAAAGCGTAGTTTATTCTATGTTTTTTTAAACTATAATCTAAATAGCAATTTTATTCTATTTTCATTTTTTTATTTAGATATAATAATGAATGTCAAAATTATTAATAAATACTCTTTTTGAAAATGTTAGCCATTCAACTGCAGATTTTACAAGACATTACCACGATACGTATACAATAGGACTTACATATAATGGCGTTTTAAAATCTTACAATTCTTATGAAAGCTATGAATCATATGAATACTCAGTAAGAATAAATAATCCAGGTGAAGTTCATGCTGGAAAATCAAAAGATTGGTCACATGTAAATTTCTATCCATCAGTTGAGATTATGAGTGAATTATATGAGCAAATTTTCTATGAGAAAAAAACACCTTTTTTTAAAAGACTAATAATTGAAGATAAAATTTTATTTCAAAAACTACATCATTTTTTTGATTCATATTTTAAAAATGAAGATGAAATAGTAATTGAATCAAACCTTAATGATGCCTTATCATACTTAATATTAGGTTCTACACTTTATACAAAAAAGTATAATAATATATTTGAAGATAAAAAAATCATCAAAAATACTTATGAATTTATAAACGACTCTATTGATACAAACTTTACTTTAGATACTTTAGCTTCAAATGTAAACCTTAGTAAGTTTCATTTTTTAAGACTATTTAAAAAAGATTTCGGATTAACTCCTCATGCTTTTATTATAAATGAAAGACTAAACCGTGCAAATAATCTAATACAAAATGGTTATTCAATAAGTCAAGCAAGTATTCAAGTTGGTTTTAACGACCAATCACACTTTTCACGAAACTTTAAAAAGTATTTTGGCTACACACCATCATATTTACAAAAAAATAGCAATATTATTCTATAAATATTTTTAAATTTTAACTATACTTCTTCAATAATAAAAATCCAATAAGATAAAAGATTAGACAAATGACACAAACAAATAATAAAGTATTGTATATATTCCTATTAATAGCAATGTTAGCATGGGGTGCATCTTCAGTAAATATGAAAATACTTAGCTCTTATATAAATGAATATGAAATGATGCTATTTAGATATTTTTTTACTGCACTTACTTTAATTCCTATAATGATTTTTTTAAAAAAATCTTTTCGTATTGATTTTAAAAGCTTTATTTTTGTTCTAATATCTTCTATTTTATTTATTGCCTATACAAAATATTTTTATGTTGGAATACAATTAGGAACAGCAAGCTTAGGTGGTGCATTAGTAACAACTTTAGTCCCAATTAATACATTTATATTTTTAGCCATTTTAGGAACAAAAAAAATCACAGCTAAATCTTTTTTTGCCTTAATTCTTGGAGCACTTGGAGTATTAACAATGTTAAATGCTTGGACATTTAAAAGTGAAGAAATATTTTTATTACAAAATTTATATTTTATATTAGCTTCACTAATTTGGCCAATAGTTACAATTATAAGTTCAAAATTAACAAAGGTATCTCCCTTAACTTTTACTTTTTATATCTATCTTACAACTTCACTTATAAATGTGATTTTCTTTGTAGATTTACAAAGTATTAATTATGCTAGTTTAGATTCAATTTTCTATATAAATCTTGCAATGATTACATTATTAGCAACTGCATTTGGAAATACTATATATTTTATTGGAGTTGAAAAACTAGGAGCTGAAGTTAGTTCTTTTATATTTTTAGTTCCCTTTTCAGCAATTGTATTAAGTGCAATATTTTTACAAGAAGAGATAACAATATCAATTGTAATTGGAACAATTTTAACTATTAGTGCAGTTAAAATCTTAAATAATATAACAATAATTAAAAAGAAAAAGAGTAATCATGACACAAGCAAATAAAAACATATTTTATATTTTAATGATTCTAGCTATGGCTGGTTGGGGAGCATCTTGGGTTAATGCAAAAGTATTAAGCTCATATGTAAATGAATACGAAATGATTTTTTTAAGAAACTTCTTTACAATCATAACTTTAGCACCAGTACTAATAGTTACAAAAAAATATTTCTATATAAATAAACATAGTTTATTATTAGCAGTATTAGCATCTGTTATTATGATTATATATTTAAAGTGTTATTTTTTAGGAACAATGCATGGAACTGCCTCTTTAGGAGGAGCATTAGTTACAACTTTAATACCAATAAATACTTTTATATTTATGGCTTTATTTTTTGGTAAAAAAATACTAAGAAAAGACATCTTTGCACTTATCATTGGTGCTATTGGTGTTTTAACTATGCTTAATATTTGGTCTTTTTCTTATGAACAAGTATTTTCAATACAAAATATGTATTTTTTAGGAGCAAGTATATTATGGCCTGCTTTGACAATAACTAGTTCAAAGATAACAAAAACATCTCCAATGGTTTTTACTTTATATATGTATATTATAAGTACTACGATGGTTTCTTTATTTTTTGTAGATTTCACAGCTATTAATTATGAAGCTTTTGATTCAATTTTTTGGATAAATTTATTGGTTTTATCAGTTGTATCAACTACTTTTGCCACTAGTGTTTATTTTATTGGTATTGAAAAATTAGGAACAAATGAAGTAAGTTCTTTTATCTTTTTAGTTCCATTTTTTGCTATTATTTTAAGTATTATTTTCTTAGGTGAAACGGTACATGTAACTACAATTATTGGTGTAATCTTAACACTTTTTGCAGTAAAAACATTAAATAATATATCAATATTTAAAAAGAAGAAAATTGGATAATCATAGCAATCAAAATACTAAAAAACTAAATACCTTTACCTTATCAGGATTAATCATTGGGCCAATTTTAGGTTCAGGATTAATACTTCTTCCTCCACTTTTATATAATATGGTTGGAAACTTTACATTAGTTGTTTGGGCAATTATATTAGTTTTAGGTTTTGTTTTTGCACTTATTTTTGGAAAACTTGCTATTTTGTATCCAGGTGATGGTGGTGTATCTCTTGCAACTAAAAAAGCTATGGGAAAGAAGTATCAACTTCTTACTTCTTTTTATTTAATATGTGCTGTTTTCTTTGGTCCTGTTGCTGTTTTAATAATAGCTGCACAATTTATACAACCTTATTTTCCAGATATATCACTTGAAGTTTTAGGTTTCTTTACTTATATTATTACTTATGTTTTACTTTTAACTAAAATAGATTTTTTAGGAAAAATTATGCTTATAGTAAGTTCTGCTATTACACTTATTTTTTTAATCTCAAGTATAAATATAATACTAAATATAAATACTTTTAACTTTTCTATTCCTTTAATTTCATTGAATGATTTTGGTCATGCTTTGATTATTGTATTTTGGTCAATCGTGGGATGGGAAGTAATTGGAAATTATTCAACAGAAGTAAAAGAGACTAAAATACTTACAAACTCTGTTAAATTATCTGCAATTATAATATCACTAGTTTATATCCTAACAACACTAGCTATTTGTTTTGGGGAGTTTCCAAAAAATGAAGAGTTTAAACTTGTATGGTTGATTGAACCTATGTTTAAAGAATACTCAAATCTCATTTTAGCAAGTGTTTCAATAATACTTTGTGTTGGTACTTTGATTCTTTTTGTAGGTGGTGTTTCAAGACTTATTTCATCTCTTAAAATCACTTCTTATACTTCGAAACATCTAAAAAATAATACTCCAATTGGAGCATTAAATCTTTTATCAATGATATATATTATTACTTTAGTATTAGTATATTTTGATATTTTAAGTTTAGAGAACTTAGTAGCTTTTGCAGATGGTTTTTTTATTGCAAATGCAATTATAGGACTGGTTACAGCTATTATACTTTTTGAAAAAGGCTTTTTAAAAACTAGCGCAATTATTTTGACTTTTCTTTTCTCAGTGATTTTACTCTTTTCAAATATTATTATTCTTGCTGTAATTATTGGATTATTTATTTTTACTTATTTTAAGAAATCCACTTCAATAAAATAAATGAGGTGGATTTTTAAGTTTACGATTCACTTACATCACTAGCTTCATTAAATGAAGTTAATCTTTTCATTACTAAAGAAGCTGTTAAATCTCCTGTAACATTAATAGTTGTTCTACACATATCAAGTATTCTATCAACTCCAAGTATTAAAGCAATCCCTTCAACAGGAACTCCAATACCTTGTAGTATTGTTGCAAGTATAACTATACCAACACCTGGAGTACTAGGAGATCCTATTGAAGCTCCAACTGTTGTAAGTGCTAAAATCACAATTTCTATTAAAGATAAATCAATACCAAAAAGTTGAGTTAAAAATATTGCTGCAATTACTTGATACAAAGCTGTTCCATCCATATTTATTGTAGCTCCCAAGGGTATTACAAACTTAGAAATTGGAGTTGGAATATGAAGTTTATCTTCTGCTGTTTTCATAGATAATGGCATCACGGCAGCTGAACTTGATGTTGAAAAGGCCATAAGTTGAACTTCTCTAATATCTCTTAAGAAATCTAAGGGTTTTACACGTCCAATAAAATAGGCAATACTCAAATAAAAACATAATAATATAAAAAGACCAAATAAAACTGTAAAAACATACATAGACATAGAAGAGATTGCATCAAAGCCAATTTTAATAGTAATACTACATAAAAGACCAAATACTGCATAAGGTGCAAGTTTCATAGCCCAATCAACAACTTTCATTGAAAAAGCCTGAAATGACCTTGCTAAATCTTTAATTGGCTTTGCATCTTCTTTATCCATATTCATCAATGCAACTCCTACAAAAATAGCTAAAATTACAAAAGCTAAGATATTTCCATCAAGTTCTGATTGAGCTGTATTTACAGGAATTAAACCAACAATCATATCAGGTATTGAAATACTTTGGATTGATACTGCATCTTTAGCAACTGTAACACTAGAGCTTATACTATTTACAATATCACTTGAAACAAAATTCCCAGGTTTAATAGCAAAAACTATAAAAATACCAATACTAACTGCAACAATAGTAGTAAATACAAAATATGGAGCAATTTTCATACCTAAGCTTTTTAAAGTTTCAGTATTTTGAGCACTTGTAATTCCTAAGATAATTGAGCTCATAACTAAAGGAATAAC
>NYWO01000129.1 GCA_002685075.1 Arcobacter sp. | reverse complement strand
TTTAATACAAACATAAATAATATATACAACTTTTATTCTTTTTTAGTAATAAAAGTTGACTTATGTATTATAGGAGGAAAAGATATGAAACATCCTGTTCGAACATACCTTGAGAAAGGTAAAACTTATAACTTCTGTACCTGTGGAAAAAGTGATGATGGTGTACTTTGTAATGGAAATCATAAAGATACAGACTTTACACCTAAAGAATTTATTGCTACACGAAATGCTGAGTTTCACCTATGTTTATGTAAAAATAGTACATGTACACCTTTTTGTGATGGAGCACATGCAAAACGAGAAAAATTAGATTTAGATTTTTTATTAGAATAAGTAGGAGTGTTCATAATTTTTAAGGAAGATTAGATGAAGCTTTAAATAACTGATTTAAAAGTACTCTTTAATTGTTCCATAATTCTTTTACCGTCAATATATTCCATAATAATATACCCGGTAGTATGTTCAGGATACAGATAGTAATTGAATATTCTAACTATATTTTTATGATATAAAAGATGTAATAGTTTTATTTCAGATTTGAAATTATCAAAATATTCTTCTAATTTAAAAGGCTTTTTTCTTGTAAATTCAATAATCTCATCTACTGCCATTATATTTATTCCTTCTAGCTTTTCTTTTTATCTGGATATGTCTATAAAGTCTCTCGTCACTTAACTATTCATTCAAGGAACATAATATCACAAATATAAATTATAAGGTATTAACAGAACATAGAAGATGTCCTTTTATTTTATTGAAAACATGGCAATATGCTATATCTTCTAGTGTTCTGAAATATTTTACATTTAATCCTTAAAGATAATATGTCCCTTAACTAAGATGTATATATAGGTTAGAAAGAACAAGTTCATCAATCTGTACTTTTTACAACTTTCCTTAAATATGTAGCAAAAGATACACTATCATATAATTGTAATAACTAACGGTTACTTGCACAAAATTATGGACAATCTCGTTGAATTTCGTACTGTTTAAATAAAAATAAGAACTTAATCCTTGTCTATATTATAATTTTCATGAATCTTTCTTAACTCTTGTTTAGTATACTTTAATAGCTTGTCTTCTTGTAATTTTTCTTTGTATTTCTCTATCTCCAAATCTCTTAAAATATCTAGTTTCATGAACTCAACAATTTTTTGATTATAGAAATTTGCTAGTTTGATTATAAAGTTAGTATATCCATTTCTAGTATTGTTAATTTCAAGCGAAGAGTATTTTAAAAGCTCTTTAGACCTTTCTATATATGTAGGAAATTTTTCAATAAAAGTAATTAAAATTTCTTTTACAGCTATTTTAAATTTATCTTTATTGATTCCTAGAATATCTGCAAGTCCGTAAAAATCTTCAACTCTAAACTTAACCTTTTTATGCAAGTATCTACTATTGATAGATAATCCCAGTGCATCACTATTTCCATGATAAACACCAACTGATATAACATCATAAAGAGGAGCAAGTATATTTTTTTCTCTTCCTATATTTAACGCACCAATATTTTTTGCATGAAGATCACTATGATTAATAATACTAGAGTAAAAATAGAATCTCAATGCATCGAACTTTTCATCTTCACTATATATAATCTCATTTAGTTTAGTAAATAATAATTCACTAGTCGTTTTATATTTTTGAGTACTTTTAATACCAAGATATTGAGCGAAGTCTTTTTGATGATATTTATAGTTTTCATATCTGTCATATCTTCTGACAATATAATGAAACTCTTTTTCCCCTTCTATTAATGCAGTATATGGTACATTGAAACCCAATTCATTTTTTGCAAAACTCATAAATAGATGTTCATTAATTGCAATATGAGGATAATACCCTTTATCTCTTTTTTTAAACTGCTCAAAATAACTAGATAAATCTTCACTATATGGTTTTAATAGATATAAAGCAACTTCATCTTTTTTAACCTCTACAATATCTCTATTTTCAAAATCAATATTAATATCTACTTTATTCTGATTACCACTTAAAGCAGAGTGCTCACCTTTTGTTTTAGCTGTTAATATTTCTTTTTCTACATTAAGATTGAATCCATATAAAATATTTGGATAATCATTACTTCCTAAAATTTTATTTTTAACACTATACCAAGAAGGTCTATTTGAATAATCACTTACATACTTACTTTCTTCATAGCTATTTATAAAATCATATGCACCATGGGTATTTTTTAAATGTACTAACAGTTCAGATAAATACTCTGTATCATATTCATTTACTAACTTATCCCTTCTAGCATATTCAGGAATAAGATTCTCAAACTCGGGAAATAAGTCAGGGCTTTGCACGTTTTCTAAAAGGTCAGAAGGTTTCTCTCCTTTATAGTTTTTATCATATGTAAATTCAAAACCATTTGCACCAAATTGAAGTACTCCAAATCTAATACCCTCTTTAAATACTGTGATCTCTTTTGCTATATATTCATTAATAATCACTCTAGAGTAAAAAGTGCCTTTTCCTGAACCTGATTTTTTTACCAGTCCATGTTTAATTAAGAAGTTAATATTATCTAAAAAAGTTCTTCTAGGAAGCCCAAGTTCTTTTGTAAGTTCACTAGTTGTTCCCTCTTTTACTTTTTCAAGTATTGCAATAATATTTCTTTGATTCCTTGATAAATCATCAATTTTCATAATCTTCCTTTCTGTGCGGTGCTGTGCGAAATACTAGATATTTAAGTTTTTATTAAATATTAGCATAAAAATGGTGATAAATCAATTGTTCTTTGTGCGGTACTGTGCGAAAAGTATAATTTTTAAATTTAAATTAATATTTATATAAACTAACTCCAAAAATTTCGGACGTCTTCTTTTTGAAATTTATATCCTAAAACATCACAAAGAACATCAGATGAAAAAGACTTTGTTTTATTAACTTTATCACTAAAATATGTTTCTTGAAAACCAAACTTTTTACTATTTTGCATAAATATCTCTTTTTTTGTTGCTTGAATGGGTGCTACAACATTAAATATTTTATTTTTAATATTTTGATCTATTATACTTTCAATAACTCCTATAACATCATCACGATGTACATAGTTTGTAGAGCCATCTTCTATTGTTTTACCAGATGTAGATTCACCTGCTATTCTATCATATCCCATTAGTTCACCAAGTCTTAAAATTACTGTATTTTCATCTTTTATTTTTGCTAATTCTTCAGCATCGGCGATTAGTTTATTATTATCATAAAAAGAAAGAGAACTTAAAAGTATCATTTGTGTATTAATAGCCTCATTTAATGATACAGAAAAGTATACATCTTCTATAACATCCAAGTATTCATCTGAAGGTGGAACAGCAATAATTAATGCATCACAATTGTAAAAGCCTACCAATGAATCCATGTTAATATCACGACAAAGACAGTTTACTTCATCTCCTTGACTTTGCATTTTTCCTTTTAAGGCATTACCTACCCATCCACATCCTAAAATGGCTATTTTTTTCTTCTTTCTACTCATCTTTTTCCTTTTTATTTTCTTAACGTAGCCATGACTTGACCTAGAGCAATTCCGCCGTCATTAGGAGGAATTGCATTCGAGATTATAGCATTAGGGAATCTATCTAATACTAGACCTAAAAGTACCCTATTTTGGAATACCCCACCACTTAAAACTAATGGTAAATCATAAGGTTCATATACTTTAACTATTACTTCAACTAAAGTATAAAAAAACTTACTCACAGCAATTGAGATATCTTTTTCTTTTAACAGTAAGGGAAGAATAGGAAGTATATCTATTTTTTCATTTTCATAATTAAAAGGATAATATCCTATAACTGAACTATCAAATAACTCTTCAAGTAACATTCCACTTTCACCTTCAAAACTCACAACTTGGCAAATACCAAGTAAGGATGCAACTGCATCAAATAATCTTCCTACTGAAGAACTTAATGGCGAATTTAATCCTTTTTCCCATGCAGTATAATAAACTCTAAGTTCTACAGATGAAAATGCTCTTGTAGTAGGATTATCCAAGTTAAAAACATCTTTTCCATAAAGACTAAAAAGTATTGATAGAGCTACACGTCGTGGTTCTTTAATAGCTTTTGCACCACCTAGGAGTTTAAAGTATTCTAGAGAAGCAATTCTCTTATAGTCTTCAAAGTCACATACCATAAACTCACCACCCCAAAGCATACCATCATCTCCATAACCTGTACCATCAAATGCTACGCCAAAGACTTTACTCTTTATATTTTTTTCTGCCATTACTGCTAATATGTGTGCATAATGATGTTGAACTTTTTTAGCTATTATGTCTTTATTTGTATTTATTATTTTATTTGCAATCTTTGTTGATTCATAATTTGGATGTTTATCATAAGCAATAACTTTTGCTTTAAAGTTGTAAATACGCTCTAAAGTTTCAATATTTTTTTCATAATATTCAACAGATGAGATACTATGTAAATCTCCTATATGAGGAGATAATATCACTTGATTATCAAAGCCAATAGCTATAGTACTTTTTTGATTAGCCCCAAGTGCAAGAACATTATTTTTTAGAAAAAAAGGTAAAGTAACACGTATTGGAGCATAACCTCGAGAACGTCGAATCGCAACTTCTTTCTCTTTTACGACCATAAATACAGAATCATCACATCCATTGATAATATCACGGTTATGATCTAATACATAGTCATATATTCCTTGTAACTTCTCTAAGCTTTCAATATTAGTACAAATCGGTTCATCCGTGACATTAGCAGACGTAGCTACAATAGGAGACTTTAGCTTTTTTAGCAGAAGTAAGTGAAGTGGAGTGTATGGTAGGAAAAGTCCTATATAAGAAATATTTGGTGCAATAATATTTGAATGCTTATTCTTTTTTTTAACAATAACAATGGGTCGTTCTTTAGAAAGTAAAAGTTTTTCTTCTTGTTTAGAGATAATTGCAAGTTCTCTTGCCATTTTCATATCACTTACCATTACTGCAAAAGGTTTAGTTTCTCTTTTCTTTCTTGTTCTCAACTCTTGTATGGAATTTTCATTACTTGCATCACATATTAAGTGGTATCCTCCTACACCTTTAAGTGCTAAAATTTTACCTTCTTGTAATAATTTAACTGTCTTATCTACTTCGTTTTTTGTATTTATTAATTTGCCTAAATTATCCATTAATTTTAGTTTTGGTCCACAATCATAACATCCAATAGGCTGGGCATGATAACGTCTATCTAAGGGATTATTATATTCTAACTCACATGTTTTACACATTTTAAATGTTTTCATTGATGTTTGTTTTCTATCATAAGGTAAATTATAGATTATAGAGTAGCGTACACCACAGTGCGTACAGTTTATAAAAGGATATCCATATCGACGATTTTTAGGATCTAAGAGTTCTTTTTCACATTCTTTACAAATACTTACATCAGGAGGGATATTAACAACTACATTGCCCTTACTTTGAGTTTTGATAATTTCAAAACTATCAAAAGTTTTATATTCAATCTCTTTATGTTCAATAGTATCAATCTTAGCTAAAAGAGGATATTCATATTCTATGGCTATTAAAAACTGTTTAAGAGTAAGGACATCACTATTAATAATTATTTCAACACCACTACTATTATTACTAACCGTACCTGTTAATAGGTATCTTTGAGCTAAAGTGTAAATAAAAGGACGAAAACCAACACCTTGCACAGTACCTGTAATATTTATTTTATAAGTACAAAGCTCCATGTGCCGCATTCTCCTTACCTATAGGGAAATTTTTACTCATAAGGGGATTTTTTACTCCAAGAGTTTTTTGTATTCTTCCGTAGAGTGATTGATTAGCAAAAGTTTTACCTGTAAGAACTACGATATTACTTTCTACTTTATCACAAAGTTGAGGAACAAGTTCTCCAATATAATCACCAAAAGATTCATAAATACTATAACACATAAAATTATTTGCTACATCTCCTAGTTGATAAGACATAATACTTGTTAAAAATGCATAATTATCAAAACGGTTATCTTTAACTTTCGTATCTATTTGTAATCCACCTTTACCTAAAAAACTAACTGCCTCGGCTGATATTCCCTCAAAACTTTCATTTTCAAGGCCAAGCGTAATAGCTGTTACTTCAAAGATATCCATATTTCCTTCTAAATTATCTAAACGTTCCCAAACATCAGGATAAACCTTTTTATAATTATTGACTAATCTATCTGAGCCATCTCTAAGTGTACTAATTTTTTCCCATAAGTTATCAGATTCAAATGGTATAGCTGGCACTGCATTAATAACCTGTTTTCCATTATAATACAAAAAGTTCAATGTTCCATCAAAGTGAACACCAATAGCTTTTTTCCCAACTTTACCATGTTCAGCTAGTACAGATAGCATCGAAGCTTTATATTGTTCAAATTGTTTTTCATTGGGATGTCCACTATCAAAACCTTCTGTATCTAATACATAAAGTTCTGAGGTAAATACAGAATTAAACAAGTTATATGAATCTATAATTTGTTTTTCATCAACACTTACACAAGCCAAACCATGAGCTACAGTAACTCTGTCTTTTTCACTCTCAACCAAAGAAGGATAGATAATACGTTCACCTGAAATAAAAAACTTTTTATCTTGATTTATAAACAGTTTTGTATCTTTTTGTGTGTTAATAGGCATATCAAAATCAACTAAGAAATCAGCTTGTTCATCACTACTACATTCTATATAAGCCATATACTCTAAACCATGTTTCACCGCTTCAGCTGCTAAAAGCATAGTCATTCCATCATCTGGATATTTAACTAAAGCAGAAGAACCATAAAGCTTTTTCATTACATCACTTTTTGTTGCAACTCTTAATAATGGACGTTCTATACTCATTAAGGCATTAAATTCTTGTTCAACAAGCATTAAATGTTGATTAAAACCAGAAGTACTCACCATAAGTAGTGTTGATAATCCAATACTATCTTTAGTAGACTTGCCTAAATTAGGTGCTAATGTATTTAAACCTAAATCAACTTTACTAGTTCCAAATTTCATTTTTTCTATTCCATCTGAATTATGATTAGGATAAAAAAACTTTCTGTACCCATGCATTGTTTTCATAAGAACAGTTTTACCTTTACTTATAGCACCCGTACTTACTTTAAAAAGGTTATGATAATCACCCTTATTTAAAGCCATATATTCTGTTTCAGTATTAAGCATACGTAAACCTATACCACATTCAATACATGATATAAGAGGGTAATCTTTACGTAAAGAATTATCTGCTTTCTCCTTTTCACATGCCAAACAAGGTACTAAAAACTTCATTGTTGTATTTGCTCGAATATACGGATATTTACTTAAAAATTGATGTTGAGAACCACAACTATTACATGAAGTAAAAGGATAATAAAAACGACGTGAACTTACATCAAACATCTCTTTTTGACAATTTGGACAAGGTGCGATGTTAATAGGAAGATTCGCTTCCTCTAAAGGTAAGATAGATGGTTTATCTTCGCTAAAATAATGTTTTGCATTACCTAAAAACAATGAGGCAGGTAAAATATTTTCTATATCTAATAAAAAAGTTTCTAATTTTTCATCGTCTTGATTGAAAATCATAACTATTTTATCTTTTGTTTGAATTATATCTGCTTCAATACTTACTTTTTTTGCATATCCACATATTAAATTTGTTATATAATTCTTATTGGAACTAAATTCTATCTCAAAGATAAAGTACATTGATTTTCCTGATTTTAAATTTTTATTAGTTAAATAAACTTTGACATATCTGTAAAGTCTGCAATCTTAGGATTTGCATAGTCTTCAATTATACTTATAAAACTTACTTCAGCAGATTTTTTTCTTTTAAGTTCAATACCAGATTTTTTTAATTCATAAAGTGTTTCTTCAACAAGTGAAGGCATATATTCTAGTGCCTCTGGAGTCATAGCATTTTTAACATTAATAATATCGTGTGGGACCATTGTAATAAGTTGTACTTCGCCCATCTGTTCATGAAATGAACATATTTCAATCATCATTGTAATTTCTACTTCATTAGCAGTTTTACGTGTATCAGAATCATTTGCCATTACTTGCTCAGAATTTTCAGAGCTAATTGTACCAACAGGACCTTCTTTAGAGCCTGTTCCTACAATAATAACCTTGTCATATTCTTGATAATAAGTCATAAGAGTAAAACCTAAAGTACCACCCTCAACAATAGTTAGTTTAGGATGGTCTTCATAATTTTCTTCTATGTACTTTACAAGATATGCACCTAATCCTTCATCATGAAACATAATGTTTCCAATGCCAATAAGTGCTATTCTTTCATACTCCAATTTACGCTTCTTTATCAGTTTTTACAAATTTATCACCACCAATAACAATAGCAATATCTCCTTCTTTCCAAAAGATTGTACGCCATACTTGATAGTAAACATGAAAAACTATCCATGTAATTAAAAGCCACATAGTCAAATGGTGTGAGATACGTACATCCATTATATTTGCACCTGTAGCTGTTGTACCAACCATCCATGAACTAACAACTTGAGTCCAGTCTGTTGTTGCATGTAACATCCAAGGCCACCATGCTCCAATACTACTTTCTCCTGATCCTAAGCCATGCACATACATTTGTAGACCTGTAAAAAGCATCCATCCTAAAAGCAAATGGAAAATCAAAAAATAAACAGAATTGAAACTATCACTATGTGTCGAATCAAATTCCTTCCGTCGGTTAAGTGTTACTAAGTTTAACAATACTTCAGCAAACTCTTTAATATTTTTCCATGTAGGAATAACCTTTTTCCATGGTTTTTCGAAACGTGAAAAGAAAAAAAGATAAGCAATAATAACAGAAGTAACATCAAAAATAATAGCCACCATAAAGTGACCCCATCGATTCCAAGCCATTACATATTTGTCCACAGCATCATCAGCCATAAAAGTCTGATAATACGGTGCAGCAATATAAAGACCAGTAGCAATTGCTACTATCATAGAGAAAACATTAACCCAATGAATAATTCTCATTGCAGGAGTCATACGTCTTATACGTTTATATCCTTCTTTATTCGCCACAATTTACTCCTTAAAATGCACTAGTAGGGTCAACTTTATATACAGCTAACTCCTTACCATTAGTGTCCATTACATGTACAGCACAAGCAATACAAGGGTCAAAGCTATGTATAGTTCTAATAATTTCTAGTGGTTCTTCAGGATTGGCAACTTTAGTTCCAATAAGAGATGCTTCATAAGCTCCAATCTCACCATTAGGTCCTCTTGGACCTGCGTTCCAAGTTGATGGAACAACCGCTTGAAAGTTAGATACTAATCCATCTTTAATAACAATCCAATGACCTAATGCTCCCCTAGGAGCTTCTGCCATACCTCTACCTTTACAGTCTTTACTTACTTCATCAAAGTCAAACTTTGTCCAAGTACTAAGGTCACCAGATGCAGCATTTTTTGCAAGTTCAGCTGCCCAAACTTCCATACCATCAGCAATCATTTCTGTTTCAATAGCACGAGCTGCTGTTCTTCCAACAGTAGAAAAAAGTACTGTAATAGGTAAACCAGAACGTTTAAGAAAATTACCAACATACTTCTTAATATTTTTATCCCCTTTTACATATCCAATAACCATACGAGCTAAAGGTCCAACTTCTACCTTACGTCCATCATAAAGTGGAGATTTTATCCAAGAATATTTACCTTCAGTTTTTAAATACGCATATCCATCATCTTTTTTATCAAGTCCTGTATATTCAGGAACAGTTGTTCCAACATAAGGATGTTCTGGAGCACCAGTACCTTCAAACCACGAATGAGTAACATCTTCAGTAATTTTATCTTCGTCAAGTTCATATACTTTAGAGATATCTCCATCAAGAACTACACCAGATGGTAAAAACAGTGCTGAGTTATAAAAACCAGTATCATCAAGTCTAAAATCACCATATGACATATAAGATAATAGTCCTCCACCTGAACCACCTACACCTTTTCCTAGTGTACCTTTATGTTTTGTTCCATGAAAAGATTGTGATGCATCTGTTGCTTCTGGTGCATATGCTGTACCAGCCATGTAAATATCTGGAAGGTATGCTCTTTTAACAAAATCTGTTGTTTCTTTTAATAACTGTTGAAAAAGTGCTATACGAGCAGGGTTTTGTATATCTTGAACACATGTAACTCCACCTACAACTATTGATTGAGGATGTGGTGATTTACCACCAAAAAGTGCATGCATTTTAGACATACGTCTTTGTACATCAAGTCCTTGAAGATAATGAGCCACACCAATAAGATTTTGTTCAGGTGTTAACTTATAGCCTTTATTTCCCCAATATCCATTTCCAAAGATACCTAAACGACCTTCTTTAGCAAATTTTACAATTCGGTCTTGTATATTTTTAAAGTCTGTAGCACCTGATATATAAGGTGTTGTTCCTGCTGCTTTCGCCCATTTTACAGCTTCTTTTGCAGTAGCTTCTGGATCTGCTTTAGTTGCAGATATAATATCAACAAAATCTAAAGCATGTAAATGATAAAAATGAACAAAGTGATCATGTACTTGAAGTGCACCTTGAATAAGATTTCTTACAATACGAGCATTTTTTGGAATAGTTACATTAAATGCATCTTCAACAGCTTCAATAGATCTTTGGTAGTGAGTACCTGTACAAACACCACAAATACGCATCGTCATTAAACCAACATCTCTAGGATCTCTATTTTTTACAATAGTTTCAATCCCTCTAAACATTGTAGAAGAACTCCATGCATCAGTAATAGTATTATCTTTATCGATTACTGCTTCAATTCTTAAATGCCCTTCAATTCTAGTAATTGGATCAACAATAATATGTTTATTACCGTTTACATCTGTTTGATGGAAGTTACCATCTTTTCCATGTAATTTACTCATTTATTTCTCCTGCTTCTTTTTTCCCCGCAACTGCACTTGCTGCTGCATGTATAGCTATACCAACACCAGCTGCTGTTAATAATCCAAGTCCAAATTCATCTACAGTTTTTTCAACTCCACCCGTTGGAGCTTTAATATTAGCGTTTGCCATTGGTCTTTCATACGCATATTTATCCCAGAAATCTGGTTCAGAACATCCTATACAACCACGACCTACACCAATTGGCCAATTGACACCTTCGTTATATCGAATAATAGAACAGTTATTAAAAGTCATAGGACCTTTACACCCTACTTTATAAAGACAGAAGTTATTTTTAGCACCTTCATCTCCCCATTCTTCAACATACTCTCCTGCATCAAAGTGTGCACGTCTTTCACAGTTATCGTGAATTCTATATCCAAATGCGAATTTAGGACGTAAAAGTGAGTCAAGTTCAGGAATTGAACCCGTAAGTACATAGTGTAAAATTACACCAACCATGTTAGATGGGTTTGCAGGACAAGCTGGAATATTTATAAGTGGCTTACCTTTAACTACATCCATCACTCCAACTGCATCAGTTGGGTTTGGTGCTGCAGCTGGAATACCACCATAAGTAGCACAAGAACCTACAGCAACAATTGCAGCTGCACCTTCTGAAGCTCTATGTAAATGCTCAACAAAAGTTTCTCCTGTAGCACCAATAGTTCCATAATTTCCATTCATACCTAATGGTACTGCACCTTCAACAAAAAGTAAATACTTACCTTTAAAGTGTTCCATTGCATCATTCATTTGTTTTTCAGCTTGATGACCAGAAGCAGCTTGCAGTGTTTCGTGAAACTCTAAAGAAATAATATCTAGAATAATTTCATCAATTTTTGGTCCATCAGAACGTAAAAGTGCTTCTGAATTACCTGCACAATCTTGAAGCTCTAACCAAATAACTGGCACCCTATTCATAAGTACGGCAGCTTCAGCTACAAGTGGCGTAAAAGATGCAGGAAGCATTAGCATAGCAGTAGTTGCAGATGCCCACTTTAAGAAATCTCGACGTTCAAGGCCTTGCTCTTCTATACTCTCCGTAAAATCCATTCTGTTATTAAGAGGAGCGAGTTTTTTTAAATCCTCGATCCTAGCTTGACAGGATGCATATAAATTTTCATAATAAGTATCACCTTTATTTGTATCAACTTGTGCACTTTCAGCTGTAAAAAGTTTTTTGACAGATTCATCATTTGCTATATTCATTATCTTCCCCTTTTTTTAATCAATTGAATACTCATTCAATTGAATAACCATTCAGTTATAGTATTTTATAATAACTTAAGAATAGATTAATAATAATCATTTTTAATATTAAGTAATATTATTTTAAATTATTGGGAATAATCAAGAGAAAGAGATTAATGTGTTGTACATACTGAACATACATCAAATGTACGGAAGATAAAAAGTGCTTCATTCTTTGTGTTTCCAAGCATTGTTTTTTGAACAGGAGTTAATTTATTTTTAGATGAACTTCCAATATTCCACTGAGTAGGAGTAATAATTTCATAATTTTTAATCATTCCTTTTTCTATAGTGATTTTATGGATTAAAGGTCCACGTGGTGCTTCGACTATACCTACTCCACTCGCAGTTATTTTTTCTATAGGCGCAGGTTTATTGTATGAATTCTCTGTAATAGAAACTGAACTCAACAGTTCATTAGCATATTTCATTAAATGTGCTAATTCATATATACGTGCAAGTACACGAGAATAGGCACTATCTTTATAACGTCTATGAATATTTTTAATTAAAGGTATTTGTAAAGACATCATCCTGGACAAAGAACCAACTTCGTAATAATCATCTTTATACATGGCATTTCTTGCATAAGTTTTTTCATTTGGAGAGTATGACTTTACTGTGCTTACATGCTTAACATCAACACTAAAAGGACGTGTTTGTTTCATTCTAATAGGCTTAGTAAAAAGATGACTACCTAAAACTACAAATCTATCATAAGCTAATCCTTTTTCTTGCATGCCTAATTCCAGTAAATATTCTACGATTTTGGATACATCAGCCTTGCCTGAAGATAGATCTTTAGATGTTTTATATGCTAAAAAATCATCTAAATTAACACCTAGACTTTCTTTTTCAAAAAATTGTATAAGATCTTTAAGTAAACTTTGTGCCTGTAAAATCTCTATATAAGTTGGGTCAGAAGTGATTCCACCTGGAATCATATATGAAGAATGAGGCCATTGTCCTCCAAGAAGTGCTATTGCCTTAGTTGCTAAACTAGCTCCATAGGCACCTTTTAAAACTCGACTTTCTTCATCAGAATTTCTTAATTTTGAAAGTTCTGGCATCAATACCATATATACCCATTTTAAATGGTTTTGGATGATCTCCATCACTAATGTAAATTCTCGTATTTTTTTTGCTTTTGTACTTAATTGTACTTCATAACCAGCATTTTTATATGCATCTTCAATAGCTCTTACACTTGCTAGTAAATGTGCATGTCCACATATTCCACATACACGAGGGGTTATTACCAATGCATCAAGAGCATCTTTTCCTTTTAAAATATTTTCAATACCACGAAAATGAGGAAATGCAATAGTAGAAAAACTAACTTTCTCATTTTTCATATCAAAATAAACAGAGGCTTCGCCTTCAATTTGATCAATCAGTTGTTTTGTAATCAATAAGTTTTCCTTCTAATCTTTTAATACTAAATGTTTTTGTTATACCCGTTACAGTCAAATATGCTCGCTTAGGTACTCCAAGAGGTACTTCTTGAGGTATTGACATATTTGTTTTTGTACTGTAAAGGTTTGATCTTGGAAAATCAGGTTCTGTACAACCAAAACATGGCGTTCCAACACGTGTTTTAGAACTAACTTCATTCCAAAGAATTTTATTACAAGACGCATGAGTTACAGGACCACGGCATCCTTGTTCATAAAACATACAACCTTCTTTTTCTCCAAAACCTTTTGTATCAATTTTCCATTCAAAGTATTCATTTCTTGTACATCCATGATGAGCAAGGTTACTATACAATTCTAAAGGTCTATGAAGTTTATCAAGTAGTACTTCTCTTTTACTTATAATCATATTTAATGTATAACTAAGCCATTCAGGATGAATTGGACACCCTGAGAGGTTAATCACTTTAGTTTTAGAATCAAGTAATGGTCCATATTCTTCTTTTTCATTAAAAATAAGACCACTATTACGCTCAGGGGCAGAAGCCTTAAATATTCCACCAAAACTTGCACAACTTCCTAAAGCAATAACATATTTTGTATTTTTTGAATAATATTCCAAAATATCTTTAACTAATACGTCATTTCTTTTTAAAAGAGGATCATATGCTCCTTCAAAAATTAGCACATCGCATGAAGTTTCTAACAAAGTAATTTCTTCAAGGGCATGGGAACATTCCAAAGAAGGATGATACACCATATCAATATTACTAAGTAATGAAGGAAGTGAGGGTAAGTTTAAAAAAGAATGTATATTTGCATTACAAGTAACCCCTTGTATCCAAATAAGACGAAGTTTAGTTTCTAGATTTAAGGGCATTAAAAATGTTTTCAGAAATATTTTTTTTATATTCATTTAAAGATTCAGGTAAAATTTCTTCGCCATGTAAAAAAGCCATACCACCTAAGTAACCCATAAAAAGTCCAAAGGCACTAAAAAAGTCTTGGTTATGTAACTTACCACACTCAACTCCCTCATCAAAAAAGATCATCATTTCAGTAACAAAAGAAGAAACGCAAATCATTCCTTTACATTCTTCTCCAAAAATTTCTCGATTTGATAAATAAACTCGTAAAAAATATTCTATCATTTCAGGTTTTTCTTCAACCATATCAAAATACATTGAAACAATTTTTGAAATTTTTTCTTCCGTACTTATGTCTTCTTCATTGATCTTTCTAATTCGTTTACCAAGGTATTCAGAGATAAATAAAACAAGTTCTTTTGCTAGTAAATCTTTTGACGTGAAATAATTATAAAAACTTCCAACACTCATTCCAACATTTTTAGCAATATCAGGGATAGTTGTCGTATAAAAACCTTTTTGCGAAAATAATTTCAATGCAGATAAAACTATAATACTTTTTCGTTCTTCTTTTGTAATTCTTGCCATATAAACTCGTTTCTTATAATTATTTAATTTTTTATTATAGCATATAATAGAAAAAAATTTGAATGCCTAAAGTATAAGTTTTCTAAGAAACAAATATTAAACTTAAGTTCTTTTAAATGTTATTTATAAAGTTTAAAAAAATGAATAAAAAGATATTTTTGTAAAAATCATAAAACTCTGAATAGTCTCTTTTTTAGACAAGAGCTTTTTTTGATTACAAAATCTATATATTTATTGCACTTTTACAAAGAGTTATTATCTCATGATATCTAAACTCTTCTATTTTAGTTTTTATATCTTCTATAAACTCTTTTTCTAAGTTTGTATTATTTAATAGCTCATAAATCTTTTCATTATCCATGTTATTACAGTGAAGAACTAATTTTTCTAAAAGCTCTTTATCAATATTATAGTAAGTTACAGGAATATCTTTTTTTGTTTCTTTATCATATATCAAATCTGCATCTACATACTTTTGCAAAATTAGTAAAAGTTCACTCTCTTCAATTGGTTTACTTATAAAGTCACTTGCACCATTATCTAAGGCATTTTTTCTATCTTCATTGAATACATTTGCAGAAACTACAACTATAGGTATTTTTTTATCTTCTATTCTAATTCTTTTAATACTTTCTATTCCATTTAGTTTAGGCATTAAAATATCCATGAAAATCAAATCAATTTTCTCTTTTTTATAAATATCTAAGGCTTCTAGACCATCTTTAGCTTGAATAGTTTTAAAACCATAATAGTTTAATAAATCAATAAGTAGTTTTCTATTTTCATAAATATCATCCACAACTAAAATAGTTTTACTAAACTCTTTATTTTTAATTCCAAGTATTAATTTTTTATCTTTTATTGTCTCAATTAAATCTTTTGTAGCATTTTCAAATGAAACACTAAAATAGAACTTACTTCCTTTTCCTTCTTGGCTTTTTGCATAAATGGTACCACCCATTAAACTAATAAGCTCACTAGTAATTGCTAAACCTAAACCTGTACCATTTTTATTATAGTCATCTTGTTTAATTTGTTCAAAGGGTTTAAATATCTTTTTTAAATCTGTATTATTTATACCAATTCCAGTATCACTAACTTCAAAAAACAGTTTATTCATACTTTCATATATATAAAGATTTATTTCACCTTTTTGTGTGAATTTTAAAGCATTACTTAAAAGGTTAATTACTATTTGTTTTAATCTTTGTCCATCTAAAGTAATATATCTAGGCAGAGTTTCATCATATTTAATATTAAAATTCAAACCTTTTGCTTTTGATCTAAATAAAAATAAGGCCTCAATTTCCTCTATAGTTTCATAAAAATCAATTGTTCTTGGAATAATTTCTATTTTTCCTGCTTCTATTTTAGATAACTCTAAAATCTCATTTATAATATTTAATAAATAGTTTGCACTTTTTTTAACAGTTTGAAGATTGTCTTTTTCACTTGTATTAATATTTTTTGATTTAGAAAGTAGATTTGAAAAACCTAATATTGCATTTAATGGAGTTCTTAACTCATGACTCATTCTTGCTAAAAAAATCGATTTCGACTTATTTGCACTTTGCGCATCTTCAATAGCAAGTTTTAGTTCTTTTTGACTGGCTATTAATTTTTGAGTGTTATCTTTAAATATTTTAACAGCTCCTATCATATCACCTACTTCATCTTGATAAGTACTTTTGTCTAAATCAACATCCATATCATTTGATGAAAGTTTAAGCATCAAAATTCTTAATAAATCAATAGGATATACAATTCTAAAAAGAATAATAAAAGATGATAGTAAAAAGATAATTACTGAAAATAAAACAATAACATTTACATAAAACTCTAACTCTTTTACTTCTTCTTGTGATTCATCTACTGCTTTTTTAGTTCTTAGTTCTAAGGCTTTATAAAATTTATCTAAAGGTTGCATTATTCTAATTTTTGCTTCATGATATTCATCTGAATGCATAAGTTCACGTGCTAGTTTAAAATCTGGCTTATCTTTTATTGTAAATTGTCCCTTTTCATCTTTAAAAATTCCTTTTACTGCATTCATAGCAATTAGTTCTAAAGAGGTTAATGCATCAGACTCTTTTTGTGATTCAATAAGTAAAGTAAGCTCTTCTTTTGAGAAGTTTGCTCTTTTCATAAGTTCACGAAGAGATACCTTTTCTCCTTCTAATATTAGTTTTTTATCATCTAAAGTATAAAAATCCCAGAATATTCCTTTATATCTTACAGGTCTTGGACTTACACCATTTCTAATATCAAGTACAGTATTAAACTGCTTTTCAAACATAGGATTACCTGTAATTACATAAGTTCGAGCCATTCTTGTCAAGTCATCACTACTTTGTCTTAGTTCTTGAACTAAAAGTAAAGAGTTATATTGCATTTGGTATGCATTTTCTAATTTTAAAGTTGCTTTTTGATATTTATTAACCACTACTGCTACAAAAATAAATGAAACTGTATTTAAAATAAACAGAAACATAAAAAGTTTCTTTAAATTCAAGCTATTTCCTTATATCTATCTTAT
>NYWO01000128.1 GCA_002685075.1 Arcobacter sp. | reverse complement strand
GTGGGTTAACATTAGCTCATTTAATGGCACAAGCTTTGGATATGAGAAATTTATATACATTAAATTCTGTTCATTATGAAGGTGAATTAAAATTAGATACTTTTAATGTATTTAATATCCCTGATGTTTCTCATGCAAAAAGAGTTTTAATTATCGATGATATAGTTGATTCTGGTGAAACAATGGAAGAAATTTTAAGGATATTAAAAGAAAAATTTCCTAATGTTGAATTCAAACTAGCAACTTTATTTTATAAAAAGACTGCAGTATTACAACCTGACTATACAGTTAGAGAAGCTACACAATGGATTGATTTCTTTTGGGAAATCGACGTTAAATAATAAAATATTTTAGAACCCACTTGAGGTTCTAAAAGTATATAAAATATTACTTTTATATATATAAGCTCTACTTTTACCTTACTTTTACAAACTACTTTGTATAATTAATAAAAATTATTTGGACTATTAAATGACATTTATAGATTTTAAGAAATTACTTTTAGATGCGGAGCTTACAATTCCAAAGTTTACTGCTTTAATTAAAGTTAGTGAAAAGAATATTCAGGCATATAAAAAGAAAAAAGAAGTTCCAAATACAATTGCATCAATTGCAGCTTGTTTTGCCCATATGAACAAACTAGGTATAGATTATAAAGTAATTATTGATGATCTAGAATTAGTAAAGAAAGAAAAAAAAGGTGCAGGTTTTTCTAAAGACAAAGCTGTAAAAACAAAAGAAAAAGATAAAACTAAAACTAGTTAATTTAAATAAAATATTTTATTAACTTTTTTTTGATATACTTCGCAAAAATTAAAATTTGGAAGTATTATGACACTTAATAAAAATAGTAAAAAATTCTTAGCAATTGCTTCATTTATGATGGCTCTTGCTATTGCTCTTGGTGCATTTGGTGCACATGGATTAAAATCAATTCTAACTGATTCAATGATGAAGGTATATAATACTGGAATTGAATATCATTTCTATAATACTCTTGGTCTTTTTATTATTGCTTTTTTGATTAACTTCTATCCAAACTCTAAAAAAATTCTAAGAAGTGCATGGCTTATTTTTATTGGAATGAGTATTTTCTCTTTTTCATTATATGCATTAGCTTTTTTTTCAATGCCTATTTTAGGAGCAATTACTCCAATTGGAGGAAGTTTATTAATTATTGCATGGTTAATGACAACATATGGAATTTTAAAGGATTAATTATATGACAGCAATGACAAAGATTGAAGAAATACGAGATTCTAGATGGTTCTCTAATTTAACTACATTTATTATTATTGGATATGCATGTATTCTTGGATTTAAAACTTTAGATGAAGTTGAAACAAATTATAGTTTGTTTTTAAAGTTTGCAGATTACTTTGTAACAATTTATTTTGTATTTGAATTAGCTATTAAAATGGTTGCAGAAAAGAGTATTAAAAACTTTTTTAAATCAGGTTGGAATATTTTTGATTTTATTATTGTTGTAATTACACTTTTACCACTAGAATCATCAAGTTTTGCAGCAATTGCTAGACTTATGAGAGTGTTTAGAATACTAAGATTGTTTACTTCACGGCCTGAATTAAAAGCAATTATTGATATGTTAATTAAAGCAATTCCTTCAATAATTGATATTGTAATTTTAATGTTTATAATTTTCTATATATATGCAATTATAGGAAGTTTTTTCTTTGTAGATTTACCTTCTGGTTTATGGAAAGATTTCTTAATCTCAATGCTTACATTATTTAGAGTTCTTACATTTGAAGACTGGACGGATGTAATGTATGAGGCAATGGAAGTTTATCCTTGGGCATGGATTTACTTTGTTTCTTTTGTAATTATTGCGGCCTTTGTATTTTTCAACCTTTTTATTGCTGTTATTATTGGAGAGATGCAGAAACTTCAAGAAGCTGATATGAAAGAAGAGATTCATGAAGATAGTTTAAAACTTGATACTTTACTTCAAGAGATAAAACTTTTAAGAGAAGAAGTAAAAGAATTAAAGGATAAGGATAAATGAAAACTTTTAGTATATTAGGAACAGGCTGGTTAGGTTATGCACTAGCATGTGAATTAAAAGATAAATATAAAGTAAAAGTTTCAATAAGAGATGAAAGTAAAAAAGATAAATATAAAGAAGAAAATTTATTTCCATTTTTTTTAAATGAAGAAAATCTTGATTCTTTGGATGATTTATTAGAGACTAATTATCTTTTTATAAATTTTCCACCTTCTAAATTTAAAGATTATACAGGTTTTTTAAATAAAATTTATTTACATAAAAAAATAAAAAATATTGAAAAAATTATATTTATTTCTTCAACTTCAATTTATCCTGATTTAGATTATGTATTTAAAGAAGAGTTTGTTTTAAAAGATTCAAAGTCACCAAAAGTTTATGATGCAGAAATTCTTATAAAAAATAAAACAGATTTAATTTTTAGATGTTCTGGACTTATGGGATATAACAGAATCGCAGGTAAACGTTCAAGTTCTAAAATAGTAAATGATAAAGATATAAAAGTAAATTATATACATAGAGATGATGTGATAGAGGCAACACTTTTTGCAATAGAAAATGACTTAAATGGAATATTTAATTTATCAATTAAGGAACATCCTACAAAAGAAGAAATATATTTATTTAATTCAAAAAAATATGGTTTTAAAAAATCAATATTTAAAGATAATAAAGGTTTAAAAAATAGAATAATAGATGGAAGTAAAATAGAAGAATTAGGATTTAAGTATAAATACTCAAACCCTTTTGAATTTATATAAGTTGTTTAATTAGTATTAAAAGCTCTGTCTCCAGCATCACCTAAACCTGGTCTAATATAATTATTCTCATCTAATCTTTCATCAATTTGAGCAATATAAATATCAACATCAGGATGTGCTTCTTGAACTTTATTTACTCCAAAAGGAGAACCTAGTACATTTAAACAAATAATTCTTTTTGGATTTTTTGTTTTTAAGTATTCTATTCCATCAATTAAAGAACCACCAGTTGCTACCATTGGATCTAATAATAAAACAGTTCTACCTTCTAAATTAGGAATATTTTCATAAAATAGTTTACTTAATGAAGTTTCTTCATCTCTTTTCATAGCTAAGAAGCCACTTTTTGCATAAGGCAATGTTTTTAAAATACCTGTAAGCATTGGTTCTCCTGCTCTTAAAATTGGAACAAGTACTAATTTTTGTACTTCAATCATTTCTACATCTAATGGACCTTGCCATGTGTTAATATTTTGACTTACTGTTTCAAAGTTTTCTAAGGCTTCAGATGCAACAATTCTTGATATTTCTTCTATTGTTAGCCTAAATTCATTTGATGTTGTTCTTACATCTCTTAATCTATTTACAAGATGTTTTACAACAACATTTTTACTTTCTTTATACATAATGATTCCTAATTATTGGTTTATAAGCCTAAAAGTTATTTTAATTTTTAAACCTTATATATTACTAAAAAATTGCTTATAAATTGTACATTAATTAAATTTTAATTAACTGATATTTGGATATGATAAAAAAATTTTTAAATATAAGAGGTAATATGAAACCCACAGATTACAATTTTAGAGGAAAAGACTCTATTTTAGGACTACAATTTTTATTTGTAGCTTTTGGTGCACTTGTGCTTGTTCCCATTTTAACAGGATTAGACCCAAGTGTTGCATTATTTACAGCAGGTCTTGGAACTTTAGTTTTTCAATTTGTAAATAGAGGTGCAATTCCTCCAATCTTTTTAGCCTCTTCATTTGCTTTTATTGCTCCTATTTCTTATGGAGTTCAAACATGGGGGATTGCTGCAACTATGTCAGGACTTGTAGCTGCTGGGTTATTATATGTAGTATTAAGTACCTTAATTAGACTAAAAGGTGATGGTTTTATTCATAAATTGCTTCCAGCTGTTGTAGTTGGTCCAGTTATTATGTCTATTGGGTTAATTCTATCACCAGTTGCTGTAAATATGGCAATGGGTAAAACAGGTGATGGTTCAATTGTTTTAGTACCTTTTGAATCTGCAATTGTAATTTCAATGATTGCTTTATTTGTTACTGTATTTTTCTCATTATTAGGAAAAGGAATGTTTAAATTAATTCCTATTTTAGCTGGTATTATTATTGGTTATATAGTTGCATTAATGTATGGAATTGTTGATTTTACAGCAGTTTCAAAAGCCGCTTGGTTTTCAATTCCAAACTTTACAGCTCCTGAGTTTAATTGGCAAGCAATTATCTTTATTTTACCTATTGCTATTGCTCCGGCAATTGAGCATATTGGTGACATGTTAGCTATTTCTAATGTTACAAAAGAAGATTACTTAAAGAAGCCAGGTTTAAAAAACACTTTATTAGGTGATGGTCTTGCTACTTCTGTTGCTGCACTATTTGGTGGTCCTCCTAATACTACTTATTCAGAAGTTACAGGTGCTGTTACTATTACAAAAGCATATAATCCTGCAATTATGACATGGGCAGCAATTTTTGCTATTGCATTAGCTTTTATTGGAAAAATTGGTGGAGTTTTATCTACAATTCCTACACCTGTTATGGGTGGAATTATGTTATTACTATTTGGAATTATTGCTACTTTAGGTATTTCTACACTTATTAAAGCGAAAACTGATTTTACTTGTCCTAGAAATATGATAATTGTTTCTATGATTTTAGTATTTTCTATTGGTGGTATGACATTTAACTTTGGTGGTGTGCCATTTTCTGGAATTGGACTTGGTGCAATTGTTGGAATCTTATTAAACTTAGTGTTACCTCAAGCTACAAATAAGTAGCTTTATAGCTAGCTAGAAGAAAATTTTAGCTAGCTTCTTTTCTTTCTTTCTTTCTTACTTCTTTGCTATAATATTTATAAATATATAAAGCGATTTTGAAAATGAATAAACTTACAATAAAAGTCAAATTAATTTTATTATTTATAGTTATTAAAATAGTACCTTTAATAATTATTACTTATATCTCATATAAAGGCATAAAAAACCTAAATGAATATATGAATGATAGTACGACTTATTTGTACAATCAAAGTAAAGAAATTATATTAAATACTGCAAATGAATCTATAAATAATAGTATAGAAAATCTTAATAAAAAATCACAACTTTCACTTGAAAGATTGAGTTTAGAAGTGGCTGAAAAAATATCAGAATTTTTAAAACAAAGAGATGAAGATATTTTATTTTTATCAAAAATGCAAATTAATGATAAATTATTAGAAGATTTTTTTAATAACAAAAAGAAAGAGATAGTTGTTCATAATAATTATATATATGATAAAAATAATGAAAAATGGATTTCTGCTGAAATAGATAAAAACAAAAGAGATACTTATCAACCTAAAATACTTAAAGATAATAAACAAGATTTTAATTATATGGCCCCTTTAAATGTGAAAACAAAGACAATTCCTATTTATAAAGAAATATCTTTTTTTAATCTTAATGGAAAAGAAGAAAATAAAGTTTCACTGATAAATAAAAAAAAATTAGATGTATCAATAAAAAGTAATACTTATATTAATTCTGAGTCATATTTTGAAGAAATAAAGCTTTTAAAAGAGGGTGAAATCTATGTATCTGATGTAATTGGTGAATATGTAGGAAGTAAAGTTATGGGAGTATTTACAGAAGCAAAAGCAAAAAAAGCAAATATTCCTTTTATTGCTGAAAATTATGCATATGCTGGATTAGAAAATCCAAATGGAAAAAGATTTGAAGGTATAATTAGATTTATTACTCCAGTTTTTAAAAATAAAATTAAAGTAGGCTATTTATCTTTTGCTTTAAATCACAGGCATATAATGGAGTATACAGATAACCTAAATCCTATTGGAGTTTATACTAAGATGAATATTTCTGATGCTTCAAATGGTAATTATGCATTTATGTGGGATTATAAAGGAAGAAATATTTCACATCCAAGAGATTATTTTATTGTAGGATTTGATAAAAATTCAGGACAAAGAGTTCCAGGATGGATTAGTATAGATACAAATGAAGAGTTTTTAGCATCTGGCAGTAAAAGTTTAAATGAGTTTTTAAAGACTTATCCAATCTTTAAAGATCAAAAATTAAAGCAAAAAGCTAATATGTCTCAACTTACAAATAATGGCGAAATACCATTAGATTGTAGATATTTAAACTTTGCTCCACATTGTAATGGATGGATGGAAATAACAAAAGATGGTGGACATGGCTCTTTTGTAATATATTGGAGTGGAGTTTTAAAACTAGTTACAGCTGCACCTATTAAATATAATACTGGAAAATATAAAAACTCAAAGAGAGGTTTTGGATTTATAACAATTGGTGCAAATGTAGATCAATTTCATGCAGCTGCCAATAAGACAAAAGATAATATAGAAGATATTTTAGATGAACAAAGTAGTATTGTAAAAGATATTGTTGATGATAATAGGTTTGAAATTAATTCTTTTATTAGTGGTCTTATTAAAGAATTAACTTTTATTAGTTTATTTATGATAATTATTGTCATAATAATTGCATTATTAATGTCTTCATATATATCATCAAAGATTGAGAAGCTTTTAATTGGTACAAAAATGTTTGCAAATAATCAGCTTGATTATAGAATTAAAGTTGATTCTGATGATGAAATAGGAAATTTAGAAAATTCATTTAATGAAATGGCTTCGAAAATTGATATCTTACTTAAAGAGCAAAATGAGTTAAATGAACATTTAGAAGAGAGTGTAAATAAGAAAACAAAAGAATTAATTGAAATTAATGAAGACTTAGAAAATAGAATAAAAAAAGTTGTTTTAAAAAATAGACAAAAAGACGCACAGTTAATTCAAAATAATAAAATGGCATCAATTGGAGAAATGATTTCAATGATAATTCATCAATGGAAACAGCCTTTAAATGCTATAAGTATGATAAATTCTTCTGCTGAATTAAGAGTTTTAATTGGAAAAAATAGTGATGAAGAACTAAAAAAAGATAATCTTGCTATAAAAAAACAAGTAGAACTAATGTCTTCTACTATGGAAGATTTTAGAAATTTCTTTAAAAATAAGGTAAAAACTGAATATGTAGTCTCTTCAATGATAAAAAAATCTTTAAAATTAATTCAAAAGATTTATAACTATCAAGGAATATTTATTAAGTATGAAGTTGAAGATGGATTTAAAGAAGCAAAAACTTTAGGATATGAAAATGAAATAATTCAAGTAATGATTAATGTTTTAAATAATTCAAGAGATGCAATACTTATAAATAAAAGTGAAATTAAAACTATTGATGTAAATTGTAGTATTAAAAATGATGATTTAATAATAAGTATTCAAGATTATGCAGGTGGAATAAGTGATGAAATTAAAAGTAATATATTTGATGCATATTTTACAACGAAAGAAAAAGATGACGGAACTGGATTAGGATTGTATATGGTTAAAACAATTCTTGAAAAAGTTAATGGTACAATTACATTAGAAAATAAAGATACTCTAATTGATTATATTTCATATAAGGGTGTAAACTTTGTAATAAAACTAAAAAAGGAAACAAATGGCTAAAAGTAAAGAACATCAGTTTGATATCTCAGCAAAATTAGATATGCAAGAGATGAAAAATGCAGTATTACAAGCTCAAAAAGAGATTGATAATAGATATGATTTTAAAGGTATGATAAAGGAAATAGATTTAAATCAAGGTGCGAAAACTTTAATTTTAACAAGTGCAAGTGATAATAAAATCGATGCTATGAAAGATATTCTTATTTCAAAAATGAATAAAAGAGATATTTCTATAAACTCTTTAGAAGAAACTAAATCTGAAGATTCAAGTGGTGGAAATAGAAAGTTCACTTATAAAATAATTGATAGTATTGAAAAAGATGAAGCAAAAACAATTCAAACAGAAATAAAAAGTCTAAAATTAAAAGTAAGTGCTGTAAATCAAGGTGATGAAATTAGAGTTAGTGGTAAGAACATTGATGACTTACAAAAAATTATGGCTCACTTAAAATCTTTAGATTTAAAAGCTCCATTAGTTTTTGATAACTTTAGATAAAACTTTTTAAATATACCTCAAGCTTTTGAGGTATATCTTTTTCCTTTTCCTATACACACTTCGTAAACAAAATTATTATATAATCTTGCAATTATAAATTAGGAATGTATTATGAGAGTTTTATTATTAGAAGATGATAACTTATTAAGCGATTTACTTAATGATCACTTAGTTGATAAGGGTTATGATGTAACTTTATGTTTAAATGGACAAGATGCTTTAGAGTATTTAATTGATGAAAAGTTTGATTTAGCACTTTTAGACATAAATACTCCAATAATATCTGGTCTTGAAGTTCTTAAGACAATTAGAGAAGAGTATAAAAACAAAACTCCTGTAATAATACTTACTGCTTATCAAGATACAAAACATCTAAAAGACTCTTTTGAAAATGGTGTTGATGATTATATTAAAAAGCCATTTGATTTAGAAGAATTAGACCAAAGAATACTAAGACTATGTAGACAATTCTCAATTGAACAAAATGCCAATATTCAAATTTCATCAGATATTTCCTTTGATCCTGAATCTTGTAAGATAAGTAAAGAAGATAAAAATATAAGTATTGCGCAAAAAGAAAGAGATATTTTAAAATATTTTTGTACTCATAGAAATAGAGTAATTTCAAGTGAAGAATTACTTCAAAATATTTGGGCTTATGAAGAGATGCCAACAGATGCAACAATTAGAGTTTATATTAAAAATTTAAGAGAAATTATTGGAAAAGAAAAAATTACTACAATACGTGGAATAGGATATAAGTTTGAATAAAAATGAGAGAAAAGCACTTTTTAGTTTTTTATCAATTTATGTAGGTTCTGCTGTTTTATTAATTTCAGTATTATTATACATTTATTATGACAAAGAGATTGAATCTGTTGCTGATTCATGTAGTATGGAAATGAGTAATGCTTCTATGCATATAAAATCTGATATTATAAACTCATATATGAAACATAAAAAATATGTTCCTAAGAAATTAGAGAATAAAGATATAAGATATGCTTTATATGATAAAGATAAAAGAGTAATTTATTCATATATAGATGCTGCAGAACTTGTTGATTTTACATCTACAAATATGTATGAAAGTAGTCATTATCACTATTATATTACGACATTAAATGAAGATGCTATTCCTGTTAAGTATATAGCAATTGAAACTTGTTTAGGAATAGAGAATAGAAATAACTTAAAAATCTATGTAGTTGTGGCTCTTATTTTAAGTGGGATATTTATTGGATTTATTGGGTTTTTACTTTCAAAAATTTTATTAAAACCAGTTCGTGAAAAGATTGACCATATGGATAAGTTTATTAAAGATTCGGCACATGAGTTAAATACTCCTGTTACTGTACTTATGACATCAACTTCAATGTTAAAAAAAGGAAAAAATCCTGAAAAAATGATGAGGTATATTTTAAGTAGTACTAAGCAAATATCTCAAATTTATAATGATATTCATTTTTCTGCTTTTAATGAAATTAATGATGATGTTTTTGAAGAGTTTAATTTAAAAGATTTAGTAAAAGACAGTGTAGAGTATTTTAATGATATATCTATTACAAAAAAAATAGTAATAAATGATGATTTAGAAGACTGTTTTATTTTAATGGATAAAACAAAAACTCAAAAGATTGTGAATAATTTAATATCAAATGCAATTAAGTATAGTAATAATAATTCAATAGTTAATGTATCAATAAAAGGTACAGTATTAAGTGTAGAAGATTTTGGTATTGGTATTAGTGACCTAGAGCAAAAAGAGATATTTAAAAGATATAAAAGAGGTACTAATATTGAGGGTGGATTTGGTATTGGACTTGATATTGTAAAAAGAATATCAGAAGAGTATGATCTAAAGTTAGCACTTAAATCAGAATTAGGTGTAGGTTCAACTTTCTATATTGATTTTTGTTCAATTATCAATAATTCAGTATGTAATAAAACAGGTGAAGAAGAATAGAATGAATAATATAATAAAAGATTTCAAAACGGATGAATTATCAAATACTAGATTTGTGCATCCTGTTAAAATAACTTATAATTTGAATGGAAAAGATAAAGCATGGGAAGCAGTTAAAAGTTTTGATTCTGTTGCTATTTTGCTTTATCATGAAGAAAAAGATGCTTTTTTACTTGTAAAACAGTTTAGGGCTCCAGTTTATTTAAATGATAAAAATCATTTATGTACATATGAATTATGTGCAGGTATTATAGATAAAAAGGTCTCTTTAGAACAAATTGCAAAAGAAGAGATTGATGAAGAGTGTGGTTATGAAGTTAATCTTGATTCTATTGAAAAAATTACATCATTTTATACAAATGTTGGAGTAAGTGGTGGCTGTCAAAGTTTATTTTTTACTACAATTAATGAATCAATGAAAATCCATGATGGTGGAGGTATTAATGATGAGCAAATTGATTTAATGTTTTTACCATTAGAGGAAATTGAAGAGTTTATTTATGATGAAAGTAAAGCGAAAACTCCTGGTTTGATGTTCGCTTTTTACTGGTTTTTAAAAAATAAAAGGACTAAGTAAAAATGAAAATCAAAAGTTCTATACTATCTTGTTGCTTTATCCTTTTTACTTCTTTAAATTTAATAGCAGATGATACAAAGTTAGTTAAAGTAAATAACTCTTTTATCACAAAGTTTGAATATGGAGAGTTACTTTATAATAATCCAAGAGGAATAGGGTGTAATACATGTCACGGAAGTGATGCAAAAGGGAAAGAAATAGTATCTTTTACTCATACTTATGATAAGAAAAAATATAACTGTGTTTTACGTGTTCCAAATATTAAGTCCTCTAGTTATGATGTTTTTTTTAAAAAAGTAAACTCAAAAAAGAATCCAAAGAAAAAATTTGCAAAAGAAGAAGTTTGTGAAAGATTAATCTATAAAGCAAATGTAATGCCTACTTATTTTCTAGTTGAAGAAGAAATAGATGCAATTTACTATTATATAAAGAACCTAAAATAGGCTAGCTTTTATCTTGAAAAAGCAACACCTATTCCTATTTTATTAGTTTCTCTATCATAGTCAATTAAACTTTCACCATAACCTGAGAATACCTGTAAGAAACCATATGAGTTTGGAGTTGACAAAAATTCAGGTAAAGGAAAAGTCCAATTTAACTCAGCAGCACCTTTGTTTTGGGAATTAAGTCTAATATTATTTCTAAGCATTAATTCAAAGGTGTGTTTTTTATATGGATAAAGAAGCGTTAAGTCCCCATAGCCATAATATTCATAAATATCAGGATTATCATCATCACTACTTTTTTCAGGAATTCTATACCAAACTCTTGGAATCACAAATAAATTCGAGAATTGCAAATAACTTTCTAAATATAATCTATTCCAAGACCTAGATTTATCTTCATTCCTTCCATTTGATTCATGCATTAATGAGATTTTAAAACCTTTTAATGTCTCACTATTGCTATACGGGAATTGAACAAAAACTTCAGGAATATAGTTTGTTTCTCTAAAAGGTGAAGAATCAGAGCTAGTTTGCCAAAAAGATTTTTGTGTATAAGCTGCTGATATTGATTCTTTTAGTCCAAAAAAGTTATATGAGATTGGTTTTTCAATACTAAATTGAAAACTTGTTTCAAGTTGTCTTCGATTTTGATCTTTATTTAAATCATAAGTTACAGGTAATAGATAGTTTTTTTTATATGGGTATAATCCAAAATCTCCCGTTAACATTTGTTCTAGACTGGAGTTTGTCTCTTTATCATCAGTTTTATTGATGTAATTCTCATAAAAATCTCTTTTCATTTTTGTAAATGTCTGTACTTCATGTTTTTGATTTTTTGATAAATCTAAAATATACTTATCTTCTTTATTGATGTTTAAATTAACAGCTTTTTTGTACAAAAGCATAGCTTCTTTATAATTGCCTTCTTGTTCAAATTTTTCTGCTTTTTTATATAAATTTGTAAATGATTCTTCTGCATTTAATAATATTAATGTAAATAGAAAAATTAAAATATATTTCATTATGTGTCCCCTTAAAATAAAAATACAGTTTATAATATTTTTTGTTTTAATATACTTTGTATAAAAGATTTTTAATGGTATAATCGCCTAAAAATAGAAAAAAGGTGAAAAAATGCAAGTTGCTCCATCAATATTATCAGCAGACTTTGGAAAATTAGACGAAGAAATTAAAGCCATTTGTGATGGCGGTTGTGATTTAGTTCATGTTGATGTAATGGATGGCCATTTTGTTCCGAATATGACAATAGGTCCAGTAGTTGTAAATCCAGTAGCAAAAGCTGCTACAAAGCCTTTAGATATTCATTTAATGGTTGAAGATAATACTTTCTTTGTAGATTTATTTGCTCCATGTAAACCAATGTATATATCTTTTCATATAGAGAGTGAAAAACATCCTCATAGACTTATTCAAAAAATCAGAGGCTTAGGAATTAAACCTGCAATTGTTTTAAATCCTCATACTCCTCCTGAAGCAATTGAATACTTATTAGAAGATTTAGATATGGTTTTATTAATGTCTGTAAATCCTGGTTTTGGCGGTCAAAAGTTTATTTCATCTGTTGTTGAAAAAGCTAAAAAATTAAAAGAATTAATTAATAAAAGAAATCCAAACTGTCTAATTGAAGTTGATGGTGGAGTTAATGATAAAAATATTCATGAACTAAAAGATGCAGGTGTTGATGTTGTTGTTGCTGGATCATATGTATTTGGAAATGATGATTATTCAAAAGCTATTAAGAGTTTACAAGTTTAATTATGAAAGTTAAAATTTGTGGAATTACAAATCTTGAAGATGCATTAGATGCTATTAATGCAGGTGCTAATGCTTTAGGTTTTGTCTTTTATGATAAGTCACCTAGATATATTGATCCTTTTGAAGCAAGAAAAATTGTAGATAAATTACCTCCTTTTATTCAAACAATAGGCTTATTTGTAAATGAACCAAATTCATTTATAAATCAAGTTTGCATTAATGCAAAGATGCAAACAGCTCAAATTATTGATGATGATACTTTTACGGATTTTAAAACATTAGACTCTAGATATATTAAAGTATTAAGAGCAAAGAATAAAGATGATATATCTGAAGTCCAAGATGAATATATTTTAGTTGATGCTTTTGTTGATGGTTATGGAGGAGAGGGTAAACGTCTTGCTCTAGAGTGGTTTAAAGATATAGATTGCTCAAAAATGATTTTAGCAGGCGGTCTTAATTCTTCTAATTTAAAAGAGTTATCAGGTTTTAACTTTTATGGTGTTGATGTTAGCTCTGGTGTTGAAGCATCAAAAGGCAAAAAAGATAAACAAAAAATGATAGATTTTATAAAAGCAGTTAATGAAATCTAGAAGAAGAATAATAAAACCAAGTTTTAAAATATCAAATATTATTGATAGATTATTAATAGAAGTTATTAATTATGATGAGTTTCTTCTTCTTCTTGAAAAGGCAAGTGATACTTTTTTTAATAATCCAGAATTAGAATTTGAACTTTTAATATCAAATGGTTTACCTTTAGAATTTGATGACAACAATAATGTTTTTTTAAAAACTACAAAATATTCTATAGATGAACAATGTTTTTGTATTGTAGATATTGAAACAAATGGCTCTTCAATAAAGAAAGGTCATCAAATTATTGAAATTGGAGCTGTTAAGTATAAAAATGGTGAAATAATTGATAAGTTTGAATCTTTAGTTTATGCAAAAGAGATCCCTTCTTATATTCAAGAAGTTACAAATATAAAGCCATTAATGTTAGAAGATGCTCCTATTTTAGAATCTGTTTTAAAAGAGTTTAAACTTTTTTTAGAAGATGATGTTTTTATTGCTCATGATATAAAATTTGATTACAACTATATTTCAGACTCCTTTGAAAAATATGACTTAGGAAAATTAGAAAATAGAAAACTATGTTCTATTGATTTAGCAAAAAGAACAATAGACTCACCTAGATATGGTTTAGGTTTTTTAAAAGAAGAATTAGAAATAAAAGTTGATAATCATCATAGAGCTTACTATGATGCATTAGCTACTGCTTACGTCTTTACTGAATCATTAAAAGCTATTGATAAAGAAAAAATTACAAATGTAGAAAAACTTATCTCTTTTTCTAAATCATCAAAAACAATAGCATCTATAAAAGAGAAAAAATTGAAAGAAGAAGAGAAAAATAAAGAAGTCCAAAAAGAAAAGCAAAAGGAAGTCAAATAAATGTTTTGTCAAGAAAAATATATAAAAGCTCTAGAATATGCAGCAATTGCACATGGTGAACAAAAAACACCAAAAGGCCTACCTTATATTGTTCATATAACTTCTGTTACTATGGAAGTTATAAATGCTTGTGAGAAATCAAAACTTGAAGAGGAAAAAGCTAATCTTGCAATTTCTTGTGCTTTATTACATGATGTTATTGAAGATACAAATACTACTTATGATGATTTATATGTAGATTTTAGCGAAGCTATTGCAAATGGTGTTGAAGCACTTAGTAAAGATAAAAACTTAGAATCAAAACAAGAACAAATGAAAAAAAGTATTGAAATGCTTTTAGAACAACCTTATGAAGTTCAAATGGTTAAACTAGCAGATAGAATTACAAATCTTTCAACTCCTCCAGAACATTGGGACAATAATAAAAGACAAGCTTATTTAAAAGAAGCTAGTTTTATTTACTCATGTTTAAAAAACTCAAATATATATTTATCAAAAAGACTTGAAGAAAAAATTGAAGATTATAAGAAGTTTATAGGTTAAGTAGAAGTTTATTTGTATAAGAAAATAAAAAAGTAGTCTTAAAGACTACTTTTAAATTATGAAGCCTTAGCTTCAGCAGCGTATTTAAGACCTAAGTCAAACGCTTTATTATTAATATCATGTACTTTTGCAGGTACTTTTGAAAGCATAGTTTTTCTTAAAACTTCGTTTTCTACAGTTTCACCTGTAAAGTAGTTTGCAATTGCTAATGCTAATACTGATTGAGTAATAACATTACCAATTTCTTCTTTAGCAATTGTAATGATTGGAATTTCAACGATATTCCATCTTTTTTTATCT
>NYWO01000127.1 GCA_002685075.1 Arcobacter sp. | reverse complement strand
CATATTAGACATAATTTCCCCTTAAATTTTTTATTTATCAATATTTGAATAAACTCAATTATTATGTTTGAATAATAACCTATAATACATCTAAAGAATGAGTAAAACTTTCATTTCATAAAGCTAATTTGGCTCTTGTTACATTTTGCTACACTGTAGCTACAAAGTGTATTTAAAGTGTACTTTAAACTATAATAAAACTTAAAGATAATTATTAGTTTTTAAGTAAAAGAATCTATTAAAATTATGGTTTAAAACATATATAGGTTAAGCTTAGATATAATATTAAAAATATTTAAAGGAAAACACTTGGTTTTATATCAACCAATGAATGGTTACTGTTATAATAGTGATACACATTTTTTATATAACTTCATCTTTTTAAATATGCAAAAATTTAAGAATGTAAGAGGTGAACTTTTAGATATAGGAAGTGGTAGCGGAATACTAGGTTTACTAGTTTCTAGAGAATATCCTAACTTAAATTTAAATCAGTGTGAACTTCAAAAAACTTTTCAATTTTTTTCTTTAAAAAACTCAGAAACAAATAGTCAAAAAGCGAACTTATTCAAAGGTTCATTTTTACAAACACAATTTGAAAAAAAATTTGATATGTGTATTTCAAATCCACCTTTTTATCACTCAAATGTAATCAAAAGTGAAAATGAAAATCTTAAAATTGCAAGATATAATGATTCTATGCCTTTAGAAGATTTCATACGAAAAAGTGCAGAAGTACTTAAGAACTCTGGTAAACTATTTTTCTGTTACGATGTGAAACAAATCAATGAAATACTATTGTTTTTATATAAATACAAACTTAATTTAGAAGCATTACAATTTGTACATCCTAAAGATAATAAGGATGCGACATTGATTTTAGTATATGCTAGAAAAGATTCAAAGTCTTTAACAAAGATATTAAAACCATTATTTGTTTTTGATGGAGTCGAATTTACTGATGAAGTTAAAAAAATATATGAAAAATCTCAAACATATAGTATAAAGGCAGATATTGAGCAATTTAATTAAAAAAGAGGGCTTTGATTATGCCTTTGAAGCAAGTGCTTGTGATACTTGTGCAGGAAACTGTTGTATTGGAGAGAGTGGCTATATTTGGATTACTCTTCAAGAAATTGCTATATTAGCAAAGTATTTAAAAATAAGTCAAGAAGAGTTAAGAGAAAAGTATTTAAATAAGATAGGTTATAAATACAGTATAAAAGAGGTAAAATTAGCAGAAGATAATTTCGCATGTGTATTTTTTAATTTAGAAAAAAAACAATGCTCTGTTTATGAGGCTAGACCAACACAATGTCGTACTTTCCCATTTTGGGATTATTTTAAAGAAAATGTAGAAGAGGTTTATAAAGAGTGTCCAGCTATAAGAACTATTTAATTACTACTGCTTTACTATTGTCATTAACAGGTTGTACTAATATAGAACCTAAGGTACCAACAAATAAATCATCAATAAATAATGGCTATTTTATAAAGCAAGATATAAAGCATTTTAATTTAGAAAATGAATATATAATGTATGCATTAGAGTATGAATCTCAACAAAAATATCGATCTTCACGTGAAATATATTTAAAACTTTTTGAAAATACAAATAATCACGAATACTTAGTAAGCTATTTAAATTTATCTTTTCTATTAAAAGATTATAAAAATGTAAAAAAATATGCTTCTTTAAATATGATAGAAAATATTAAAGAAGAAGAGATAATTTTAAAACTTTATACGCTTTCTTTATTAAAATTAAATGAAAAAGATGAAACTATTAAGTATGCAAAAAAACTTGTAAATAAGTTTTATCATAAAAGTAATCACTCTTTATTAGCTAGTATTTACCTAGATTTAAAAGAATATAAAAAATCTTTAGTAGAGTTTGAAAAAGCTTATAAAATTGATAAATCAGTAAAAACCTTACAAACCATAACTAGTATTCAATATTATTATACAAATGAAAAAGAAAAATCAAAAAAGACAATGCTTTCTTATATAGAAAAGAACTCTTATCCTTTTAATTTATCTTTACAACTTTTATCATTTTATGAAAAAGATAAAGAAAAAGATAAAATAACACCTCTTTTAGAAATGATGTATGATACATATAAAAAAGATAATAATCAATTAATGCTCACTAAAACGCAAGATTTATTAATTAGATATCTTGCAAATGAAGATAAAGAAAAAGCAATATTATTTTTAGAAAAAAACAATATTGAAAGTACTATATTACTAGAGTTATATAAAAATACAGAGCAATTAAATAAAGCAAATTTATTATTAGATAAGTTATATAAAAAGACTAATAACTTAGAATATTTAGGTCAGCAAGCAATTATTGAGTTTGAAATGGCAAAGAATAAACAAATGGTTTTATCTAATGTTATTTCAAAATTTGATAAAGTTTTAAAAAAAATTTCTAATCCAATTTATGAGAATTATTTAGCTTATATTTTAATTGATTATAATTTAGATGTTAAAAGAGGATTATCTCTTGTTAAAAAAGCATTGATTTTAGAACCTAATAACTTAGCATTTATTGATACTTTAGCATGGGGATTTTATAAAAATAAAGATTGTAAAAGTGCATATATACAAATGAAAAAAGTTGTTGATAGTGCAGGATTAGATGATGAAGAAATTAAACTACATTGGGAAAAAATTAAGGAGTGTACTAAGTGATATTAGATGAAATTATAGAAAGAACAAAAGCAGATTTAGAGATTAGACAAAAAGATATACCTTTAGATTTATTAGGAAGAACATTAGCTTCTAACCCTTTTGCACCAAGAGATGTTAAGCCATTTTTAACTGCAACTAAAGAAGAGCCAATTAGAATAATTGCAGAAGTTAAAAAAGCTAGTCCTTCAAAAGGTATAATAAAGGAAGATTTTAATCCTATGGAAATTGCACAAGCTTATAGTAATAGTGGTGCAAATGCAATTTCAGTATTAACTGAACCACATTATTTTCAAGGTCAATTAGAGTATTTAACTGCTATTAGAAGATATGTACCAACACCACTTTTAAGAAAAGATTTTATTGTTGATAAATATCAAATTGTTGAAGCTTTAGTTTATGGAGCTGATTTTATTTTACTTATTGCAAAAGCTTTAGGTACAAAAGAAATGAAAGAATTATATGAGTATGCTTTACATTTAGGTTTAGAAGTTTTAGTTGAAATTCATGATAAAGAGGATTTAACTAAAGCTATTAAATGTGGTGCTAGTATAATTGGAATTAATCATAGAAATCTTGATACATTTGAAATGGATATGGAACTGTGTGACAAGTTAATACCTATGATTCCAAATGGTAAGATTATTGTTGCAGAATCTGGTGTTTCAAATGTAGACACTATTAAAAGATTGTCAGGAATTGGTGCAGATGCTTTTTTAATAGGTGAACACTTTATGAGACAGGCTTCAATTGAAGATGAAGTAACAAAATTTAAAAACTCTTTTAATTAATATTTTTAAAATATAAATAAACTTTTTAGGTTTATTTATATACTGCTAGCAATATTTGGATTGTTCAATTATAAATTTTTAGTTATAGTGATTTAATATTAAACTAAAGGATCTATTTTGATTTATGAAAATAAAGATTTATGTAAAATAAGAACAATCAGCACTTTTCTAACTTTAACAGATGATAAAATAACTTGGGAAAAAGAACTTCTTGATGCTTGCAATTTTTGTAAAAGTTTAAGTGAAAAGTTTAATCAAAGAAATTATGAAGTTCAATCTATACGAATAGTAACAAATGCATTTGGTGAATATCTTGATACTTCAAGTTTACAAACTGCTAAAGAAGACTTATCTTTTATTTCTAATATTTTAGATAAAAGTACTACAAATTTACGTATTAGATTTGCAATTGGTGAAGCAAAAACTTTTCATGAAATTTCATTACTTCCTGAGCTTATTTTATCTTTTGGAGATTTAGCAAATGCTTGTGTTAATGTTAGTATTGATGAAAATGAAATCTTAGATAATGAACTAATTAAAGAATCAGTAAAAGCTGTAAAAAAAATATCACTAATAACTCCTAGAGGTGAGGGTAACTTTAACTTTACTGTTAATTTTAACTGTAAACCATTTATTCCGTATTTCCCAGCTTCTTATCATAAATCAGACTTAGAAAATGCATTTGTTTTAGGTTTAGAAACTCCCGATTTATTAGTAGAAGTTTTAAAAGATTTTAATAAAAAAAATCCTAATTTATCACATAATATTGCTCTGGGTTCTTATGCTAATATTTTAAAAGATGCCTTGTCCTATCATTGTAAAAATATAAAAGATATTTTAGATAATTTTGAAAACAAATCTTCTTTTGTTTTTAAAGGTATAGACTCCTCTGCTGCTCCTTCTAAAAACTGCTCGTCAATGGTTGAAGTATATAAACAAATGGGATTAAACTCTTTTGGAAGATCTGGTACTGTTGAAATATCATCATTATTAACAAAGGTATTTAGAAGTGTAAAAGAACTACCTTTAGTTGGTTTTTCTGGTTTAATGTTAGCTGTTGTTGAAGATAAAGGATTGGCTCAAGGTACAATAGACAAAGATTTTGATATAAGAACTCTTCTTACAAATAGTGCAATTTGTGGAATAGGTTTAGATACCGTTCCTATTGAGGGTGATAGTTCAATTGAAAAAATAGAACAGATTATGAGAGATACGGGAACCATGGCATTTAGATTGAATAAACCTTTAACCGTAAGGCTATTTCCAGTTCCTGGTTTAAAAGAGGGTGATATTACAAAATTTGAAAGTGATGATTTATGTAATAGTGCTGTCTTAGCTTTGCCATAAGTAAATAAATTTTAAAGGATAAATAATATGCCACTAATAAACGTAAAAATGACACATGAAGATGGAGGGGCAACAAAAGAGCAAAAAGAAGCGCTAAGTAAAGGGATAACTGAACTATTTGCTAATATTTTTGATGGTCGTGGTGCTAATTCTGCTGTTGTAATAATTGAAGAGATAAATATGGATAATTATGCAATAGGTGGAAAAACAGTAAGTCAAATAAGAGAAGAAGCTAAATAAGCTTTTTCCCTTTAGGTTTTAATCTTTAAATAAAGTAGAACCAACTCTAATCATATTTGAACCACATGCAATTGCTAGTTCATAATCAGAACTCATTCCCATAGAACAATATTTTGCTCCTAATGGAACTACTTCATCATAGATTTTTTTAGTTGTTTTAAATGAATCTTTTATAACTTTTTTATCTTCAACATGTGCTCCAATACTCATAACACCTTTTAGTCTTAAGTTTGAACAAGTATCAAGTATTTGTTTATAAATTTCAACTGCAACTTCTGGCATTACACCTGATTTTGTATCTTCATATGCAGAGTTAATTTGAAGTAAAATATTAAGTTTTTTATTCTTTGCTTGAAGTTTTTTATTTAACTCTTGAGCTAATTCTAAAGAATCAATTGATTGAACTAAAGATGGATTTAAATCAATTAAGTTATTGATTTTGTTTTTCTGTAATGTTCCAACAAAGTGCCATTCTAAAGGTAGTTCTTCAAGCTCTTCACATTTTGCTTTTAAATCTTGTACTTTGTTTTCTCCAAAAGCTCTCTGTCCTACATTGTAAAGTTCTTCTACTTCTTTTGAAGTGGAATACTTACTAATACCAATAATTTTAACAATATGATGCTCAGATATTTTAAGTCTAGCACCTTCAACTCTAGTTATTACATCATCTAAATTTCTTGTTGCAGTTAATTTAT
>NYWO01000126.1 GCA_002685075.1 Arcobacter sp. | reverse complement strand
CCCTCTTTATTAGGGATAATTTTAGCTTCTCCACCTTCGTAAACTGCCATACAAGAGTTAGTTGTACCTAAATCAATTCCAATTACTTTACTCATTTTTCTTCCTTATCAAGTTTTATTTTTAATTTTTAGTTTTTATAATCTATTCTAGTTTTTTGACATTACGGTCAACAATACCAAGAAGTAGCATATTTTAGGCTAGTTCAAGGCAGACAAGAAATATAAAAGAAGAGCTTACTTTTAGTAAGTGACTCTATTATATTTCGAAGTCTAACGCAGAAATGGTCAAAATATGACTACTTCTTACAGATTGAAACCATTGCTGGTCTTAGTAATCTCTCTTTTAACTTATAACCTTTTTGAAGTCTTTGAACAATATGTCCATCTTCGTGATCAGGGCTATCAATTTGCATTACTGCATCATGGAAGTTTGGATCAAACTCACCATCAGTATCTACTTCAGTAATATCATGTTTTTCAAAAGCTGTGTAGAAATTTTTAATTGTTAATTCAACACCTTCTTTTAATTTTCCTAGTAACTCTTCAGCTGGAAGGTCTGCTGCTGCTTCTTCTGCTGCTAGTGCCATTTCTAAAGTATCAATTGGAGCTAATAAATCTTTAGCAAATTTTTCACTTGCATAATCAATAGCATTATACTTCTCTTTTTCTAATCTTTTTTTAATATTTTCAAAATCAGCATGAACTCTTAAATATTTGTCTTCTGCTTCTTTTAATTTTGCTTCTAAATCAGCTTTTACACTCTCAATTGTTTCTTCAACAGGTGCTTCTTCTGTTATAACTTCAGTTTCAGTCTCTTGTACTTCTTCTGTTTGTAATTCTTCTTTTTTTTCTTCGCTCAAGTTTTTCTCCTAAAAAGTTGTAATTTTTTTATAAAAATATTCATAATTTTTTGGAAGTTGCCCAATTACAAGCATCTTCACATCTTCGTTATTAATTTTGCAATAATGACAAATCCCTATATATCCAATAGGTAAGAAACCTTCAAAATATAATCCCTCTTCTAATTCATCCAAGATTTGACCTTTTAAAAACTTATTAATAGTCAATTCATCAAAATCATAAGTTAAGGCAAGATTCAAAAACTCTTTATAATTAAAGATTTCAAAATCTGAATTTTGTAACGTTTGGTTAATAGCTTCACAAATGTCATAAGCTCCAACATCTTTAGATATTTTTAAAATATCTTTTAATGTAAGACCTCTCATATCTTGCAAAAATCTATATAATGCATCTGAAAACTTAACAGATATTGCAAATGAAGAAAATTCTAATATCATATATTTATCTTCTACATTTAAAACATCTTTTAAAATATCAGACTTTTCTTTTTTAATAAATACTGATACTTCTACTTCAGAGGCATAATATTGTAATGCTTTTAAATTTATATTTGAAACATCAAAATTAAGTTTAGTTTTCCAATACTCTTTTAAAGCTTCAGTTGTTGGAGTTCTTCCACTACTAATATGCTCTTGAGCTAGATAACCTTCATCACCTAATTTTTTAAAATAACCTCTAATTGTTGCAGGAGAATAAGTGATATCATACATAGATTTTAACTGTGTAGAACCAATTGGTTCTAAGTGTTCTATATATGCTTTAATAATAGACTGTAATAAAAACTCTTTTTTATCAATCATTTTACAACCATTTTAATTTATTAGCACTCATTGTCTTAAACTGCTAAAGAATTATAACCTATTGAGTGTACATTTGTCAAGTAGTTTTAATAAAAAGTTTTTTTATCTTCTAAAACTCCTAAAAATAGGGCTTAATTGTTTTAATTTTATTTAAATAATAAATTTTAGTGTTATAAAACTTATATAAAATTAACTAAAAAATATGATATACTTAATTAAAGACATATATTTATTTATTTTATAAAATGAAACTAGGAGAAAAAATGAAACTATTTGCTACTACATCAATATTAACTGCTTTAATAATTCCTTCATTTGCTGCTGAATTTGTAACTATTGGAACAGGTGGAGTTACAGGAACTTATTATCCAACAGGTGGTGCAATTTGTCGACTTGTAAATAAATACAAGAAAGAAACAAAAATTAGATGTTCTGTTGAATCAACTGCTGGGTCTGTTTATAATATCAATACTATTAAAAATGGAGATTTAGATTTTGGTATTGCTCAATCTGATGTTGTTTATCAAGCTTCAAAAGGAACAAATGAATTTAATGGTAAAGCAATTAAAAAATTAAAATCTGTAATGGCTATTTACCCTGAATTATTAACACTAGTTACAAGAAAAGATGCAAATATAAATAATATTACTGATATAAAAGGAAAAAGAATTAACTTAGGTAATCCAGGTTCTGGTAATGAAGCTACAGCTTTAACTTTATTTGAAGCAAGTGGGATTAAAAAAGAAGATTTAAAGTTTGCAGGAACACTAAAAGCTTCTGAAATGCCAGATGCTTTAAAAGAGGATAAAATTGATGGATATTTTTATATGGTAGGTCACCCAACTACAAATATAAAAGATGCAACAAATTCTGTAGATGCGAAGATCACTCCACTTGAAGGTGCTAACATTGATGCTCTAATTACAAAATATCCTTATTTTGCAAAAGCTGATGTACCTGCTGGAATGTATAAAGGGAATCCTGAAAACATTCCTACATTTGGGGTAAAAGCTGTCTTAGTTACAAGTGATGATGTAAGTGAAAAAGCTGTATATACTACAGTTAAAGCTATTTTAGAAAATTTTGATAAATTTAAAAGACTTCATCCAGCCTATAGTAATATTACAAAAAAATCATTATTAGAAGGTTTGTCTGCACCACTACATGATGGTGCAAAAAGATATTTTAAAGAAGCAGGATTATTATAATCTTGCTTTTATATAAAATGCTATTTACTTAACAAAAGGCTTTTCAATTATATAACCGTAACCTTTGTGAGAAACAATAAAGTCATCATCAATAACTTTATCTTTTAATCTTTTCATAACTGTTCTAAAAGCAGAATCATTTGTATTAATATCATTCCAAACTGCTTCTTTAAACTTCTCAACTGAAATAACTTCACCAATAGATTTAATTAATACTTGTAATATATCTAACTCTTTTTTAGAAAGTTTTACAATTGATTCATTATTATAAAGTTTGTCACTTGATAAGTCATAAGTATATGTTTTATTTAATGTTACTAAATTCTTATTTATATTAGACTCTTTTTTATCTTCTAAAACTTCTTCTTTTGCTTTTTTTAGCATCTCCATCATATTATCAATATTTAAAGGCTTTAAGAAGTATCCTAGAACTCGTAAGTTAATTAATTTTAATAAATCTTCTTCATTTTTATGGGCACTTACAATTATAAATCTTTGATTAGGTATTACTTCTCTTATTAAATCAATCATACCCATACCATCTACATTTGGCATATTTAGGTCTGTTAAAACCAAGTCAAATGTTTTATCATTATCAATATTCTCTTTTAAAATAGAGAACCCCTCTTCCCCATCACAAGCTAAAACTACTTCATCAAAAATAGTATTTAAATAAAAAGCCAGTGTTTTTCTTGCTACATCTTCATCTTCAACTAAAAGTACTCTTGTTACCATATTGCTCATTTTTCTTCTTCCATTTTCTATAGTATATTGATTATATCAAAACTTAAATTAACACTTTAATTTAATAATAAACTCAACTCCATCATCTTTGTTAAATGCATCAATAGTACCCTTCATATTCTTTTCTATAATTGTTTTTGACATATAAAGACCTATGCCAGTACCTTGATTTTCAAACTTTGTTGTAAAATAAGGTTCAAACATTTTTTCTAAAACTTGCTCTTTTGCATTTCCACAATTATTAGAGATTGAGATGATAATAAATTCATCATTTTTTGAAACATCAATAATAACTTTTGCTTTAAATTTTTCTTCCATATCTTTTATTAGTTTTGCATCGTTTGCATTATTTAATATATTTACAATTACTTGTTCGAACTCATTTTTATAACTATTTATTTCTACCTCAATACCTTTTATTTCTAAAGTAATATTATTTCTTTCAAATAAAGAGTTAATAATCTTAGAACTTTTTGTTATTGAATCTTTAATATCAAATATCTTTTTATCTTTTGTTGGCTGATAAAAGTTTCTAAAATCATCAATTGTTTGAGACATGTAATCAATTTGTATTTTTGCACTTTTAATAGAGTCATTTAATTCTTCTTGAGAAAAATTCTTAAAATTGTCTCTTATAAAATATAACAATAAATTAATGTTATTTAAAGGCTGTCTCCATTGATGAGAGATATTCCCTAGCATTTCACCCATTGAGGCTAGTTTATTTTGTTGAACTAAAAGTCTATCTTTCTTAATATTTTTCTCAACCTCAATTTCAACTTTTTGTTTTAACTCTTCTTCATTTATCTTCATTTTTGTAATGTCATTTAAATAGCCATATAAACTTGTAACTTTCCCATGATCATCTTTTATTAAAATTGTTCGATTATATACCCATTTTATATTACCTGTGCTATCTAATATTCTATGAATATTTGTAAAAGAGTTTGCATCACTTTTAATTGCTTCTGTAATCACATCTTTTAGTTTATCAATATCATCTTTATGTACTAATTTTAAATACTCTATATCTCCACTTATAAAATCATTTGCATTATATCCATAAGAGTTAACACTATTTGATACAAACTTAACTGTTAATTTTTCATCATTAAGCCATCTAAAAACTACAATTCGTCCAAAATCAGTTAATAATTCAACATTTCTAAGCTCTTTCGTTAATTTCATCCTATTATCAATATCCATAGACATCATTAACATTCTATTTGAATTATCTTTTTTAAAAGCCTTTCCTCTAACTAATATCCATTTATATTGGTTTGATTTAGCTTTTAATCTATACTCACAAGTAAAGTGAGCTGTTTTAGACTTTACATGAGCCTCAAATTTTTTAATTACTTTTTCTTTATCATCTTTATGAATTAAAGTAAGCCATTGATCAAAATTTTGAATATCATCTCTTTTATATCCAAACATATCAAGCCATTTATTAGAGAAGAATATTTCATTTGTTTCAAGATTTATATCCCATAAACCATCATTTGAAGCAATAATGGCTAAACCATATCTATCTTTCCATTTTTTATACAATACACTTTTTGTCTCTATTCTTTTGTTATATCTATTAAAAATAGTATTAATAAATCTTGCAAAAATATTAGATGTAGTAATTAATAAAAGTGCTACAAAGATAATCGTTAATAAACTCATAATTATCTTGTATTCATAATCACCTTTTATTTTTCTAATTTCATCTTCTAAAAATGTTTCTTTTACAAATATTTTATACTCATATTTTTGAAAAGTATAAGTTAAACTATTATCTTTAACTAAATCAAAATTTTTGATTTGTTTAACTGCTAACTCTTTACCTTTTCCATAATAGTTAAAAACAGTTTCTTTATTTTTATCATAAAAATAGAAATATGCATTATTAACATTTTTACTTTTTGTAACAATGGTATCAAGTATTACTTTTTTTGTAAGAAGATTCATATCATCAACTTTTGAAAAGGCTCCTAAAAATAGCTCTTTATCTTTTACATATTTAAAGTAACTTAGTTGGATATTTTCTTTTGAATTATCAATCCAATACATTAAATTATTGTCACCCATATATTGAATATTATTTAACATATGTTTTCTAAACTTATCAGTATTAATTTTTGAATTAGTAAGTTTTGCAAGATTTTCTACTAATATTTTTCCATGTAAAACTTCATAATCTTTAGTATCAAAAAGTAAGAATTTAATATCTTTTAGTTTTTCTATACTTGCAATATAAGCTTTTAGTTTTTTAAAGTCTAATTTTATATTTTCAAACTTTGAAGACTCTATAAAACCATTTATTTCATATACCTTATTACTTAATTCAATCTCTATATCATCAAAACTTGCACTTGTGTTATATTTGATATTATTAATATAGTTTTTCAACTCTTCTTTTTTATAGAAAGTTTCACTTTGGATTAAAAGTTTTGTTTTACTTTTTTCCTGATAATTAAAAAAGAAGAATATAGTTATAGAAGAGATAAAAGCTAAGAATATTACAAAAATTAAAGGAGTATATACTATTTGATTTTGAATATCTCCTAGCGTATAAAACTTCTTCTTTTTAAAAAACATCTTAATACATCACTTTTGCCAAATATAAGCCATTTGCTAAAGCTGGTAATCTATGGATATTTTTTTCTTTTTTTAGTTGTGATTTTAAATCCTCAAGACTTAATTTTTCTTCAGAAATTTTTAATAAGAAACCAACCATTAATCTTATTTGAGACCTTAAATAAGAGTTTGCAGTAAATTTAAATACATAAATATCTTTATATTTATAAAATTTTGTATCAAAAATTTCTCGAACCGTTATCTCTTTATCACTTCCTTGTTTATGAAAATATTCAAAATCATGAACACCTATAAACTCTTTTATAGCTTCTTTTATTTTTTGCTCATCTATACTTCTTACTTGTGTAATAAAGTTATTATTAAAAGCTGTAATATTTTTTGTAGTTACAAGATATCTATAAACTCTTTTTTTTGCATGAAATCTAGAGTGAAAATCATCTTTTACTTTTTTAATATGATGAACTCTTATAGAAGTTGGAAGCTGCTGATTTAATGTATCTTTTAATTTTGAGAAATTATTCCAAAAATCTGGAACAATACAGTTAAAAACTTGACCTGTTGCATGAACATCTTTATCAGTTCTTCCACTTAAGATAATCTTTGTATTTATATTTATTCTTTTAAAAGCATGTAAAAGTTTATCTTCTATAGTTTGCCCATTTGGTTGTTTTTGAGATCCTTTATATAAAGAGCCATCATACGAGATTAGAAACTTTAAATTCATAAAATCTTCTAATACTCTTTTTTAACAGTTTTCGTATATAAGTAATAAGTTCCAACTAGCCAAAGAATTGGTATTAAATACAGTGCATGAAGAAGAATTGAATCTCCTATTGCTTTAATTAAAACATAGTATAAAACAACTGCCATAAGAGAATAAGACACTGCTCTATTTTTCTCATATCTAGGATTAAAGTAACCAAATGTGATAACTAAAAAAAGTGATAAAACTGGAAATAAAGATGTTAAAACAAAAAAACTTAAATCATCAATATCAACATTTCTTTGTAATCTATCTTTCCAATATGCATAAGTTGTTGTAAACACTCCAAAATTACTATCTGTTATTGAATCATTTATATACATTGACTCAAAATTAATCTGATTTACTTCTGATTCATCAATATAAAAAGCTTTTCCAGTATTTAATTTAAAACTAAGATCACCTTTATCGTTACTCAACACTGCAGTTTGGCTTATAATAAATTGTTCTTTTTCTTTTTCTGTTTTAAATAATTTTACTTCATTATAAGTTTTATCATTTTTATCTTTTATATAAATCAACCAATCGCCGAACTTTTGTCCAAATTCAGATGCTTTAATATTAAAATTTGCTTCTTTTGTCTTTGTATCTAAAAACTGTTTTGTTAAAAATTTAGTTTTTGGAATTAATCCAACAGAAATTACTAAAAGTGCACTTGACAAAACAAGTGTTAATGGCAAAAATATTTTTAAAATCTTTACTGGATTTAAACCAAAAGAAGTAATAACAGTAAGTTCATACTCACTTGAAAGTTTTGAAAGCGTGATAACTAGTGATATGAAAAAAGAAATAGGCATAGTATAAAATAAAATCTGAGGAATTACATATGCATATAAAGTAAATAATTCTATAAAGTTAATAGTAATAATAGATGTTAAAGAAGCAATTTTTACTAAAAAAACTATAGATGTAATAAAATATAGTCCTAAGAATATTGGAAAGAATGTAATTGCTAGTTGTGAATATAAGTATTGTTTTAATTTCAAAAAAGTACCTTTAAAATATTTTCTAAATCAAAGAAATAAACACTCAACATTCCTATGATTAAATATGGAATAAAAGGTGTTTGTATCTCTTTTTTTACAAGATTAGAATAAATTGAAGGTATTATAGCAAAAATTGCTGCTAAAAATATAGCTAAGAGTCCACCTTTTACTCCTAAAACTACTGCAATTGTTGCAATAATTGGAATATCTCCCTCTCCTAATGCTTCTTGAGTTTTTAAATCTTCATCTTTTAAAATTTTTGCTTTGATATTTTGAATATAAAAAGTTATAACAAAGTTTAGTAATACAAAGGCACCTGTGAATGTAAAAGCATTCTTAAAAGAATCAAGTAAAGAAAAAGATGTAGCAAAAAAAGATAATATTAATACAATTAAAAGTAAATAATCAGGAACTGCTTTATATTTAAAATCTATAAAAGATAAAGAAATACAAATATATACTAATAAACTCATATATAAAAACTCTAAACTTAATCCTAGTTTTATAAAAAGAGCAAGTGTTAAAACTGCACTTATTAATTCGACAATAAAGTATTGTGAGGATATTTTTGTTTTACAATAGGCACATTTTCCTTTTAAAAAAAGAAATGATAATAAAGGAATATTATAGTACCAAGCAATTATATGATTACAAGAAGGACATGAACTTCGTGGAGTAACAACTGATTTTTTTAAAGGAAGACGTAATATTAAAACATTTAAAAATGAACCAATGACTGCGCCAAAAATGAAGCTAAATAGCTCCAAATCTTCTCTCTCTACTATTATAATCACTTATAATATCATCTAATTCATTTTTATTAAAATCAGGCCAGTATGTACGTGTAAAGAACATTTCAGCATATGCATTTTGCCATAAAAGATAGTTTGAAAGCCTAACTTCACCACTTGTTCTTATTAGAATATCAACATTTGGCATTCCAGCTGTGTCTAAATTTGCTTCTATATTTTCTTCAGTAACTTCAAGTTTTTTTTCATTTAATTTTTTTACTGCTCTTACAATCTCATCTTTTGAACCATAATTTAAAGCTAGAACTTGTGTTAGTTTTGTACCATGTGCTGTTTTTTCTTCTGTTTCTTTGATGGTCTTTTGTAAAGATTTAGAAAACCTTGAGGTATCACCTATAGTTTTTAATTTTATTCCATTTTCTAAATATACTGGTAATTCTTGCTTTAAATACTTATCAAGAAGTTTCATCAAAAATTCAACTTCTAATTTCGGTCTTTTCCAATTTTCTGTTGAAAAAGCATATAAAGTCAAATATTTAACTCCAATATTTCCACAGTGAGTAGTGATTTTTCGTACAACTTCAGCTCCTACACTATGTCCTGCTGTTCTTTTAAGATTTCTCTCTTTTGCCCATCTTCCATTTCCATCCATAATCATAGCAATATGAGCTGGTGCTGTGTTATTCATAATGGCTAAACTCCCTTTGTAAGTTTGTCAATATATCCAAAGAAATATTTAATTTTGTACCTTCAAATTTATAAGAATCATCTTTTAAAATTAACTCTATCTTATTATCATTTGAGCCAAAGCTATTTGAATCATTTAATATATTTAAACAAACTGCATCTAAATTCTTTTTTTCTAGCATTTTTATAGCTGAGTTTAAAGCAGATGATTTATCCATTTCTGCTTTAAAGCCAATAGTAATTAAATCATTTTTATCTAAAGCTTCTAAAATATCAATATTTTGTTTTAACTCTAGATTCCATGTTTCACCTATCATATCTTTTTTCATTTTTCCACTTTGTGGAAATGATGGAATATAATCAGAAATAGCTGCTACCATAAATAAAAATGGCCGCTTTATGATTAATTCAGGTCTTGAAGAGTCCATAAGTGTAGCTTTTGTTAAAGTACCTTTTTTTGCAACTCTTATTGCATCTACTAAAAAGTTTTTCATCTCAGCTGAACTTTGTACTACAATTACATGAATTTCTTCAGGTAAATTTTCATATCCTCTTGAGCTTACTAAACAAACATCTGCACCTTTAAAGTACAAAGCTTTTGCCATAGATGCTGCCATTTTTCCAGATGAGAAGTTTGAAATATATCTAACCTCATCAATTTTTTCAACAGTTCCCCCACCACTTAAGACAACTTTTCTATTTACCCAATAATCATCTTTAAGTAATTCTCTTGCCGTTGCATTAAAGATCTCTTCAGGTTCAGCCATTGCTCCATCACCTACATCTTTACAAACTAACTCTTTTGTTTGTGAAGAAAGTAGTTTAAAGTTACAAAGATTTAGCATTTTTAAACTTGCTTGTGTAATTGGATTTTTTAGCATCATAGTGTTTGCAGCAGGTGCAAGTAACTTAATTCTAGGATATGCTAAAGCAGTTTGAAGTAGTAAATTATCAGCTAAACCATTTGATAGTTTATTAATAGTATTAGCCGAACATGGTGCTATTACAAAAATATCTGACCATTTTCCTATATCTATATGATTATAATCTTGATTTTTATCCCAGTTTTCATTTAGCTCATCTAAAACTTTACTTTGAGATATTGCTTCAAAAGTTATAGGTGAGATAAACTTCTTCGCACCTTCTGTCATAATAACTCGTACTTTTGCACCTGCTTTTATATAAAGTCTAATCAATTCTAAACTTTTATATATTGCAATTGAGCCAGTAACTCCAACAAGTATTTTTTTATCTTTTAATAGCATATCATTTATCTTTGTTTTAAATTTTTACTTTATTTCTTTTTTGCAGAAAAGTGTTTATTATAATATCCAGCAACTACTCTTATTTTAGCTCTTGTAGTATATAATTGACCTTCTTTAACATCTGATGTAACAGTACTTCCTGCACCTATCATTGTATTATCTTCAATAGTAACAGGAGCTATAAATTGTGTATCAGAACCTACAAATACATTTTTTCCAATAATAGTCTTATATTTATTAACACCATCATAGTTACAAGTAATTGTTCCACAACCTATGTTTGTACCCTCATCTATTTCACAATCACCAAGATAAGTTAAGTGTCCTGCTTTTACGCCATTTAATAAAGCTTTTTTTGTTTCTACAAAGTTTCCTAAATGTGTAGCATTTAATTCACTTCCTGGTCGAACTCTTGCCATTGGCCCAATATCGGAATCCTTTATAATTGAGTCTTCAACAATAGAGTTTGTTTTAATATGTGAATTTATGATTTTTGCATTTCCTAAAAGAGTAACTCCATTTTCTAAAATAGACTCACCCTCAATAATAACACCCTCTTCTATATAAATAGTATCAGGCAATCTCATAATAACCCCAGCTTTTAAAAATTCATTTTTTATTCTATTTTGGTGAATTACTTCAGAGTCTGCTAATTCAACTTTTGAATTTACACCTTTAAAGTTTTCTTCATTTACTGCAAGTGGTTTTAAAATCTTTCCTTGCTTAATTGCCAATTCAATTAAATCTGTAATATAGTATTCAGCTTGTGCATTGTCATTTGAAAGTTTTGGTAAGTTTTCAAGTAAGAATTTTGTATTAAACTGATAGATTCCTGCATTTGCAGTTGTAACTGCTAATTCACTTTCATTTGCATCTTTTTGCTCAACTATCTTTTTTACTGCACCATTTTCAATAATAACTCTACCATAACCATCTGCACTGTCTAGTTCTAAAACTGACATAACAATAGTAGCATCAATATCAAACTTTTTTAATTCACTTGCTTGAATTAAAGGCATATCACCATTTAAAACTAATACCTCTTCGTACTTTGGAGTTATTCCCATAACAGCACCACCAGTTCCTGGATAATTTTCATGGTCTTGAATTACATAATTAATATTAGAAAAATATTTTTCCATAGCTGCTTGTACTCTTGCTGCTTGGTGAAAAAGAACAACAGTAATATCATCACTTAATTTTAAGGCCTCTTTTATAGAATAGTATAACATCTCTTTTCCAGAAATTTTATGTAAAACTTTTGGTGTAGTTGACTTCATTCGTGTACCTGCACCTGCTGCTAATATAATTATTGATTTATTGTTCATTTTTATCCTTCTAATGCTTTATTTATTTCATACTTTGTATTTTCAACTACTTCTTTTAATGCGTTTTGCATTTTATCATCAATAATATTATTTTTTAATAATTTATCAAGGTTTTTTTCTTTTTCTTTTAAAAGTTTTGCAACTTTTATACTTTTTCTCTTTCTATTATACATTAGCACACCAGATTTTATAAGAGTAACTACTAAATCTATATGACCAAATATTGCTGCATAATTTAAAAGAGTAAAACCAGACTTATCTATTTGATTAATATCTGCACCTGCTGCTATTAGCCATCTTGCAATTTTATGATTACCATTCCATTGTGTATGGTGAAGTGCTGTTCTTCCTTGATTATCAGTAATTGTTAAGTCTGCTTTTTTTGTAAGAAGTTTTTCAACAACTGTTAAATCATTTGCAATTACAGTTTTATGGAGTACTGTATAGCCATTTTTATCTTGAATATCTATATTCACTCTAAACTTTAATAAAAAAACTAAACGCTCTAAAAAGAGTTCTCGTTCTTTATTATCTTCAAGTTTTAATCCATGATCAACTAAAACAGATAAAGGCGTATTTCCTTCATTATCTACAACATTAGGATTTACGCCATAATTTAAAAGTAACCTAATAGTATCAAAGTCATTGTAAGTAATAACATCAAATAGTATATTTCTTCCATCCGACCTTCTTTTATCTAGAATAGGTCTAAAGGAAAGCATCTTTTTTAACAATAAAAGATAATCCTCTTCTTCATAAATATTAGGGTACTTTTCAAAATCTTCTTCTTTAAAGCCTTTTTGAATTAGTATAATTTCTACTAAATCATCAATTATTGTTTTCTCTTCACCATCTTCTAAATCAATATTAGCACCATGAGCAAGTAAAAAGTTAATCATTTTATAGTTTGAATTTCCCTTCATTACCTCATTCAATAATAAAGTCTTTCCATTTAAGTTTTTAAGATTAATATCAGCACCACAATCTATTAAAAACTCAATATGTTCATAATTTTTCTTTTCAACTTCTTTACTTAAAGTTGTAACTCCTTGTTCATCCATTTTATTAATATCAAGGCCATTTTCTATTAAAATTTTTGCTAATTCTAAATACTTTGTTTCCTTTTTGATTAAAGAATAATTACCTTCAAGTTGTAATAACTTTTTTTCAGGTTGAAGTTGTAGTTCTAAGATATATAAAATCTCATCTAAAATATTCTCACCATTTACATCTGTTTGATTAATATTTATCTCTTTTTTAATCATAAGTTTTAAAATATCAATATTTTTTGTACCTAATAATATTGTATTAAATAAGACATTTCTCCCCTGAGTATCTAAAATATTTAAGTTCATCCCAAAGAGGATTAGAGTCTCTGCTATTTTACTATTTTCTTTTAAAACAGCTTTAAAAAGAGGTGTTTCATTATCTTCATCAACAATATCAATGTCTTTCATATGATTTACTAATTCTCTTATAATATTTACATTTCCACCCTCAACTGCATCAAATAACACAGTTCTTCCGTACTTATCAACTACATCATAATTTGGATGGTAAGACATCAATATTTGAAAGATTTTATAATTACCCTCTAGGGCAACATTTTGCATCACAGTTCTATTACTTGAATTTTTATAGTTTATATCAAAACCATTTTCTAGTAAATACCTAATAATAACACCATCAGAACGATTAACCGCATCATCTAATACAGTTCTTCCGTATTTATCTTCTACTTTTAAATCAATACCATTTTCGATTAGAAGTTTTATTGCTTTTAATTTTTTCTTTACGCATAGAGAAAAAAGAAGAGTTCTTCCATCTTCATCTATAGTATTTATATCAATACCTTTATCTATATCATTTTGGATTTTATTTATATTTATATTATCATTAAACAGCTCTTTTTGAAATGAGTCATTTGTACTATTTTTGAATAATTTAAACAATAGCTTCCTTTTTTAATATAAGATATGACTTTACTGTATTAGTTATATTTTAACTAATTTTTAATTAAAATAATTTTATCAAGATTAGTCTCGTTTTCTTCTTCTAGGTTTAAACTCACTTCTTGCACGTCTTGGTCTTAGCTCTTTTTCATCTTTTAATAAAGAGCTTCTATTATCTCTTCTTGGCCTTTTTTCATCGCTTCTTCTTTTAAAATCATTTCGTCTTGGCGTATCTATTTGAATGATTTTACCTTTTAATGAAGTTTCAATAAAAGAGTTAAATTTATTTCTTAAAATATAAGCTTTATCATGGTCTGGAAAAATCTCTGGCAGTTTATACGAAAGCCATAAATATAAAGATATCTTCTTAACTTCATCTTCAACAAGTAATAAATCTTTTTGCGTTATTGCTTTTTTAGGAAGAGTAATTGAAGGTTTGTAAGGACAAACTTTTTGTTTTACAACTGCTGCTATATAAGCCTCATAAGCTTGCAATATAATAGGTGACCTTGTAGTAATTGGTGCTTGTGCAAGAAGGTACTTATCTTCAAGTTTCATTGAAAATCTTGTATCAACTATTTTTGAAGCTGTAATCATAGATGAAATATTTGCAGCTACAAAAGGACCAGAAAAAGACATGTTTTGAGCAAAGAATTTTAATATTTTTGTCAAAGATGTAGTTTTTATATGTGAAGACAGAGACTCTAATTGTTGTGCATTTATCTTAACTCTAAAAGGTGGTTTTATAGTTTTAACTGGTTGTTTATACTCTTCAGTAATATGTTTTAGAATATCTCGTCTAGTTGCTCCTAAAAATCCAGCTTCAAAATGTCCATATCTTCCAGCACGACCTGCAATTTGAACTATTTCATTTACAGTGATTTTTCTTCTTGAAACTCCATCAAACTTTGTATCAGTTGTAAAAAGAATAGTTTTTATAGGTAAATTCAATCCCATTGCAATTGCATCTGTTGCTATTAAAATTTGGCTTTTATTTTCTCTAAATTTTCTTGCTTCATCACGTCGCACTTCTGGTGAAAGATTTCCATATATAACTGAAACTGTATAATTTTTCTTTAGTCTATGCCGAAGTTTTAGAACATCTGCCCTTGAAAAAGCAATCAAAGCAGTTCCATCTTCTAAATTATCTAAAGAAGTATATTTTTCTTTTACTTTTAGTTCTGTTTTTCTTTTGTGCCTTACAACTTCTAAATCCTCTTCTAAATAAGCAGCTATTTTTTTAATAGCTTCAAGAGCGTTTACACTTCCTGTCATAATCACTTTTTTAGCAGGACAACCAATAATTGCATTTACCCAAGCCCAACCTCTATCAATATCATCAAGCATTTGAACTTCATCAATAACAGCAACGTCAACATCTAAGTCATAGTCAATCATCTCAATAGTTGAACATACATGAGCTGCATCTTCGTTTAGCATTTGTTCTTCACCCGTTATTAGTGAAGCTTCAACGCCATCTTTTTTTAAGCCCTCATACCCTTCAAGTGCTAGAAGTCGTAAAGGTGCTAAATAAAGACCTGAATTTGCTTGCTTTAGTTCTTGCATAGCATTGTAGGTTTTACCTGAGTTTGTAGGTCCCACATAAAATTCTAGTTTTCTATTTAAGCTTCGTGCTAGCGGATATAATTCTTTTAAATCACAGTTTAATAAACTGTGTAGTTGTTCTTGCCAATTTTCTTTCATGTGCGTATTATAATCAATTGAATATAATATCGCATTAAATAGCTAAGGATAGTTGATGAATTGTGAATATTTT